>JAJAYX010000459.1 GCA_026785985.1 Rudanella sp.
AGTTTGAGCGGGTACTGTTGCAACAGGGTAAGTACCCATCGGGCGAAATTCACGGCGACTGGTCCGTTAAAATCAAAGATGAATTCAGAGTCTGGGTGGGCAAATATCCCAAAAAATTGGCCATTAATCAGAAAGACATCGAAGCGTATCTGGCCAAAGAAGGCCATTGATCTACCCACCATGAAACTAATTTCCGCTTTTTTAGGATCGCTTTTGACGATCCTGTGCCTCGACCGCCCGGCAATGGCTCAGGTCATGCCCAAAGACGAATTGCTGTTTTTAACAGCCGCGTGGCAGGGCGAACGCTTTGCCGATGGGCGACCCAAAATTTCGGATGACCTGCTGGAAAGAGCTAAACGAATTGGCCTTGATGATGCCTGGACGGTGCTGAAAAATGAGGGTTATACGAACCAGTATGAGGGCGGTTGGAAACTGATAAAAGACGACATCGCCGTGACCGGACGGGCCGTAACGGCAATGTTCATGCCCAGTCGGCCCGACGTGGAGCGGGCCATCAAAGAACGCGGCATAGCGAAACAGGGCCGAAAGGGAAATACGAACACCTGGCCCATCGAAATTTTGACGAAAGGCGATGTGTATGTAGCCGACGCATTCGGTAAAATTGGTGGGGGAACCCTAATGGGTGCAACCTTGGGGAACGCTATTTTCAGCAAGACGGGTAACGGCGTGGTTTTCAATGGAGCCGCCCGCGACTTGCAGGAGTTGCAGGCGATAAAAGGCTTCAATGCGTTTGTGCGTGATTTTCACCCCTCATTTCTGGAAGAGATGGTACTCATGGGCCTAAATACGCCCATCCGTATCGGGAACGCTATGGTGTTGCCCGGCGATTTGGTGATCGCCCAGCGCGAAGGCGTTCTTTTCGTACCAGCCCATATGGCCCAACAAGTCGTTAGTACCTGTGAGTTTGTTACCCGAAAGGATCAGTTTGGTTTTGAAGTCGTTAAATCGGGCCGCTACACCACGGGGCAGATAGACAGCCAATGGACGGACGAGATTAAAACGGAATTCCTGAACTGGCTCGGTCAGCATTCGGAGTTAGGCTCCATGACCCGCCCGGAATTAGACAAGATGATGAGCAAACGAACCTGGTAACTGAATGGTACGGCCTTTGATAACAAACCAGCCCTCAATGTCCCACCAAAACGCCCACTTCCTCCACTTCCATTAACCCCTCAGCCGTGATGCCGGTGAGCAACACGGGCATGGTTTCATTGATGAGCAGCGGGTCGTATTTGGCAATCACCCGGACGTAGTTTTCGGTGAAACCCTGCATCATACCGGCGAGCGTTGCCCCGGCAGCCACATCTTCCTCAAACAACACCGTAGCCTCGCGGCCAACCTGCGACTCATAGAATGCCCGGCGTTTTTTGTCGGACAGAATATGGAGTATTTTAGAGCGTTCGGCGCGGGCGGAGCCGGACACCACGGGCCGGATGGTGAGGGCGTGGGTATTGGGCCGCTCCGAGTAGGTAAACACGTGCAGGTATGAAACGGGCATTTGGTTCAGGAACTCGTAGGTCTCGCGGAAGAGAGCCTCCGTTTCGCCGGGGTGCCCCACAATAACGTCGACCCCGATGCAGGCATGGGGCATCAACTCCTTTATTTTGGCGACCCGTTCGGCATAGAGTTCACGTTTGTATCGTCGGCGCATCAGGGCCAGCACCGGGTTGGCTCCGATTGCAGCGGTACGTGAAAATGCGGCACAAACCGCTTCGATTGGGCCACAAAGGTAATTATCTCGTCGGTGAGCAGATTGGGTTCGATGCTCGAAATGCGGAACCGCTCAATGCCTTCTACCTCGTCTAATGCCTGAATTAGATCCAGAAATGATTCGCATTTCCGGGTCGCCAGCCCGAACTCATCAACCAGGCCAAAATCGCCGATGTTCACCCCTGTCAGAACGATTTCCTTTACGGCAGCGGCCGACCGTCCCCGCCAGGCAATTTCATGTGCGGCCCGCACCACGTTGGCTACGGTATCGGAGCGGCTTTTGCCCCGTGCCAGCGGAATGGTGCAGTAGGAGCAGGGGTAGTCGCAGCCGTCCTGCACTTTCAAAAACGTGCGGGTGCGGTCGTTGAGCGAGTAAGAAGCGTGATAGTCGATAACGGTCTCAATGTTCGAGTTGAACACGCGGGCTTGTCCAGTCGGCGCTTTTTCAAACGTATCAATGAGTTCATGAAGCCGGAACTTTTCGGCGGCTCCCAATACCGCATCAACGCCCGGAATAGTGGCAATTTCCTGGGGTTTCAGTTGGGCGTAACAACCCAAAACAGCCACGTAACCATCAGGGTTAATTTTCTGAGCTTCGCGGACAATTTTCCGACATTTTTTGTCGGCATTGTCGGTCACGGAGCAGGTGTTGATGATGAAGATGTCCGGTCGCTGATTGAATTCCACCCGTTCGTAACCCTGCGCTTCGAGCATCCGCCCGATGGTGGAGGTTTCAGAGAAATTCAGTTTGCAGCCGAGTGTATAAAAGGCAACTTTTTTCATAATTCTGGGGCAATTGGCCTGCAAAAATACAAATCATTTCGTCAGGTAATCCGCGAAACTCATTTCCTCGAAGGCTTGCCCCGTTTTTATATCAGCCTCAGAAACCACCCCATGCCTCTCCACCACCTGCCGGGCATCGTTGTCAAACACCAACGCCCGACCGGGCCGAACAAAGCCAAACCCATTCTGAAAGGCGAAATAAGCAAACGGTTGGCGGGCAGCATCCAGCGCGTTGCGACTCCAGCGAAAAGGGCTGGCCGAAAGGCCCAACTGATGCAACAGCGTGGCGGGTAAGTCGGTTTGAGAGGCCACCTGCGTCACAGTACCAGGTTGTTTGATGGCTCCGCCGAGCCAAAGCATCGGAATGTGAAATTCCTCCGTTTTGTTGCTCCCGATCACCGGTATCCGATGGCCATGATCAGCCACAATAATCACCAGCGTGTTGGCCCACCAGGGCTGTTGTTTGGCTTGAGCAATAAACTCGCCCAGACTTTTGTCGGCGTAATAATGAGCGTTCAGAAACAGGTTTTCTTCGTCAGTGCCGGGCACAGCAGTGGGCATGGGCACCTCGAATGGTTCGTGGCTGCTGAGGGTGAACAGCGTGGTAAAAAAAGGCTGCCGCTGACGGCTCAAATCCTGAAGCAATCGGCCATAAACCACATGATCGTGGGCACCCCATTTTGAGTTCCAGGTTTCGGGTGGAAAATCGGGTTTTGAAATAATCCGGTCATACTGACTATGAAACAGATAAGAGCGAATATTGGCAAATTCGGTCTCACCCCCATAGTAGAATGCCGTTTTATACCCCGTTTTTCGAAGTGTAGCAGCCAGCGTTGGCAACCTGGCCGATTTTTGGGGAACCGTCATAATGGACGTGTGGGGTTGGGCCGGAAACCCACTCAGAAGCGCAATTAAGCCCTTTTCGCTGCGGTCGCCACTCGCATAGTAGTGAGTGAACAATAACCCCTCGTTGCAGAGTTTCTCAAAATTTGGCGTAATCCCGGCGCGACCACCTAAGCGCCATACTACTTTGGTGGTCAGGCTTTCCCACACAATAAGCAACACGTTGGGCCGGGTTTGAGAACGCACAAATTGGCTCGGTTGGCGTGGTTTTATTGGTGCGGCTGAACCCCCGGATGCCGTCGAATCATATAATAACTGTACAGTCTGTTGGGCAACGGGTTCGGGCAGATACGTGAAGGGGTTGGTCTGGTCGTCGGCATTTTCGAGTACCGAAAACAGGAAATTCCATTGGGGGTTTATGGCGGCATGGTTGGCAAAAGCCACGGGCGAAAAAAACACCGCGCTCACGTTCATGGGGGCCAGTTGCAGCCCCCCGCGAATGGGAATAATGAGCAGGGCTGTGACCAGCACCATTGGCACAAAAGACCAGCCCGGAGCCGGGCGTAAAATGACTGACGCAAGGTGGTTGAGCCGCCCAAAAAACAGGATACCCACCACAATCAGGCCAATCAGCGAGAGCGTTAGCCAACCCAGTGGCGACGCACTGATGGAGGCCATAGCTTCCATTGGTGTTTTCAGGTAGCGCAGGGGTGTGTTGTCGAGCCGGAATCCCCAGGTTCGGTAGATTTCCATATCGACGGTGGTCATAAAACTGACCACAATTAGAAAAAGGGCCGTGTAGCGCGAAAAAAAGGGCAATAACCAGCGCGATGGCACAAAGGCCAGTCCCAAACCGGGAATCAGACTGAGGTAGCCCGCAACGGATAAATCCATACGAAGACCATGCCACAGTATATCGGTCCAGAGAGAGAGGGTCGCAACGGCCCCTTTGGTATACTGATAGAGCAGAAACAACCCTCTGTTCAACTCCAGCCATAAAACCCAGCCGAGCCAGTAGAGCAGTAACCAGAAGAAGCGGGAGAACATTGGTATCGCTGCGGGAAGAGTAATACATGAAGTAACGTCGACTATAGGTTTTGCCGGTCAATTATTCGGCTTGAAATGCCCGCATTGTAGCGATTGATGCCCAAAACCTATTGGTGATAAATAAGCTGAAATTTCAGTATTACGTTCATTTTTACAAGACAGGAACTTAATCTGTGGTTAAAACCCCACCAATTGCCGGTGAAATCAGAAAGGACGTTGATGACGGAAAACTACAAATTCCAAAGAATGTTTGGGCTTTTTTTGTAGAATCCAAATGATAAGTATGAATTTTCTTCAAATTTAGGCAAAATGATATAGTGAATTTCATTTTGACTTCCTTTTTGTCTTGTTCAATACTACATTTGCCAATAGATCGTTGGCGGTTAGCCGCTTAAACGCAACAAAACCTAACGTTTACCCCGTTTATATATCATGGCAAAGTGCAAACTCGAGTATATCTGGCTTGACGGATACAAGCCCACTCAAAGCCTCCGTTCAAAGACGAAAATCGTGAGCGATTTCTCCGGCAATGTAGACGATGCTGAGATGTGGTCATTCGACGGCTCATCAACCGAGCAGGCTCCCGGCGGTTCATCAGATTGTTTGCTAAAGCCAGTGTACACCTGTATTGACCCACTCCGCAAAAACGGTTTCCTGGTCATGTGCGAAGTGTTGAACGTCGACGGAACACCCCACAAGTCGAATGGTCGCGCCACGATTGACGATGACGATAACGATTTCTGGTTCGGTTTTGAGCAGGAATACTTCCTGTGGGATGTTACGATCGACAAGCCATTAGGTTTCCCCAAAGAAGGCTTCCCGACTCGTCCACAAGGTCCTTATTATTGCTCAGTAGGTGCCATGAATGCCTATGGCCGTCATATCGTTGAAGAACACCTTGATGTCTGCTTAGATGCTGGCCTAAATGTGGAAGGTATCAACGCCGAAGTAGCCACGGGTCAGTGGGAGTTTCAGTGTTTTGCCAAAGGAGCCAAACAAGCGGGCGATGAGATCTGGATTGCCCGCTATTTGCTGGAGCGCATTGGTGAAAAACATGCCGTAGCCATCAACTGGCACTGCAAGCCGCTCGGCGATACCGATTGGAATGGCTCAGGTATGCACGCCAACTTCTCCAACACGGCCCTCCGCATAGCGGGTAATAAAGAGACATACGACGTTATCTGTCAGGCATTTGCGCCAGTTATTAAAGAACACATCGCCGTGTATGGTGCCGATAACCACATGCGGTTGACGGGTAAGCACGAGACGCAGTCTATCGACCAATTCTCCTATGGCATATCCGACCGGGGGGCCTCTATCCGTATTCCTATTGCCACGGTAGAACGCGGCTGGAAAGGCTGGTTGGAAGATCGTCGGCCAAACTCGGCTGCCGATCCATACAAAGTAGCCTCACGCATTATTGCAACGGTAAAGACTGCCGACGTACTGGTGTAGGTTTCGATACTATAGATTTAGTTTGCTTAACTCAAAACCCGTTCTGGAGATCAGAACGGGTTTTGTTTGTTTAATAGCTTGTTTTTTGACGAATATCTGTAGTTTTGGTCGTGTTTTCACTGAATAGACCCCATTGCGCATCATGTCAAATTATCGCTTCAAAGCCCTCGAAATAGCCCAGAATCGGCACGCCATCCCGGTGACACCACCAGTAGAGCGCGTTGTTGATTTCTACGGAATCAATACCTTTAACAAAGACACCATGCGGGCCTTGCTCTCGCCCGAAGCGTATCTGCGCATCACGGAAGCCATCGACACCAACGGCAAAATCGACCGTGACATTTCCGATGAGGTAGCCAATGCCATGAAATCGTGGGCCGTTTCGCGCGGAGCAACGCACTATACGCACTGGTTTCAGCCCCTCACCGGCTCCACCGCCGAAAAACACGACTCGTTTTTCGACCTGACGATGGACGGAAAAGCCATCGAGAAATTCAAAGGGGGGGCGTTGGTGCAGCAGGAGCCGGATGCGTCGTCGTTTCCGAGTGGGGGCCTTCGCAACACCTTCGAGGCTCGCGGCTACACGGGTTGGGACCCATCCTCTCCGGCGTTCCTGATGGACAACGGTGCGGGCGGGAAAACGCTTTGTATTCCGTCGGTTTTTATCTCGTACACCGGCGAAGCACTCGACTATAAAACGCCCCTGCTCAAAGCGTTGGCTGCTTTAGACAAAGCCGCTACGGCAGTTTGTCAGTATTTCGACCGCAACATCGACAAGGTGACGGCCACGCTGGGGCCGGAACAGGAGTATTTTTTGATTGACAAAGCCCTGTTCTACGCTCGCCCCGATTTGGTAATGGCAGGTCGCACGGTGTTTGGCCACTCACCCGCCCGTGGGCAACAGTTGGAAGACCACTATTTCGGGTCGATCCCCCCACGGGTGAATGCCTTTATGGTCGATTATGAGTTCGAGGCCATGAAACTCGGCATTCCCGTTCGCACCCGCCACAATGAAGTGGCCCCCGGTCAGTTTGAGGTGGCCCCAACCTTTGAGGAAGTGAACCTCTCCATCGACCACAACGCGCTCCTGATGGATTTGATGGAGAAAGTGGCCGAGCGGCACGATTTGAAAGTGTTGTTCCACGAAAAACCGTTTGCGGGTATCAACGGTAGCGGTAAGCACAATAACTGGTCGCTGGGAACCAACACGGGCGTTAACTTGCTGGCTCCCAGTAGTAAACCAAAAGAAACACTGCGGTTCATCACGTTTTTAGTAAATGTGATTAAGGCATTTCATGACAACGCCGACCTGTTGCGGGCCAGCATTGCCTCGGCGGGTAACGAACACCGTCTGGGAGCCAACGAAGCCCCCCCGGCCATCATGTCGGTGTTCCTCGGCGAGACGCTCACGAAGGCACTCGAAGACCTCGAAACTAAGAACGAAATTGCCCTAAACAAAGGCGACAATGTGTATTACAAACTGGGCCTGAACCGGATTCCCTCACTGATCCGCGACAACACCGACCGCAACCGGACTTCGCCCTTTGCCTTCACGGGCAACAAATTCGAGTTCCGCGCCGTGGGCGGTGGGGCCAACTCAGCCTCGACCATGATTGTGCTGAATACCATCGTAGCGGCTCAGTTGCATGTGTTTAAGGCCGATTTGGATGTCAGGCTGGCCAATGGCGAGAAGAAAGAACTGGCAATTGTCGATATTCTGAAGCAGTATTATAAATCGTGCAAGCGGATTCTGTTCGAGGGCAACGGCTATTCCGACGAGTGGGTTGCCGAAGCCGAAAAACGCGGTTTGTCGAACATCAAATCGACCCCCGAAGCCTTGCAGGTGTATCTGAAACCAGCCTCGATGGAGATTTTCCAGCGGGTAGGCGTGATGGGCCATGCCGAGGTGGAGTCGCGCTACGAGATCGAACTGGAGAAATACATCAAGAAAGTGCAGATCGAGTCGCGGGTGATGGGCGATCTGGCCATCAACCACGTGGTATAGACGGCGATCAAATACCAGGGAAAACTGGCCGAAACGGCCAAGCACCTGATGGATTTGGACATGGCTGCCGAAGCCCAGCCAATCAAGGATATTCTCCGCGAAATTTCGATGCGGATCACCATCATCAAGAAAAACGTGGAGGCTATGACGGAAGCCCGCAAAAAAGCCAATAACCTGACCGACTCTGCGGAAATGGCCCGAATGTATGCCACTGACGTGAAAGATTTCTTCGATGTTATCCGCTATGAAGTGGACAAACTCGAACAGATTGTGGACGACGAAGACTGGCCGTTAGTGAAGTACCGGGAGATGCTGTTTGTGAAATAGGAAGGGTAGTGTGGCTATTCAGTTGCCGGGCTTCCGGTGCGTGGGTAGCCACAACTATGTTGACGGCATCACGGCCATGATGTTTTACGACCGGATAACAAAGTCATTGGTGCTTAGGACCGTTTTTTTGGCCATTTTCTTGCACGTCTTCGTTCGGATTCTTATTCTTGTCACGGCATTAAGTTGGTGCGCGTGGTTGTTACATACTGGCGTACAGAGATTATCAAACCATTGGTTTTCAAGACTTTAGTAGTAACCAATTTCTGATACCTGGCCAGGGTAAACCCGCATCGACGAGGCAGGTACACATCCAAAAACCCGCTCTACCAGTGCGTTTACATACCGTTTAATAAAGTCGCTGAACAATAGTTGGAATCCTCAGGCGCAAGACATTCATTTGTTGTGATTGTTAGATGGTGTTTAGACGCTTGTTAAACTGCGGAACTAAAAAGCATTGATAGCCAAACATTTACAGGCTGATAGTTCCGCAAATTCGCGTACAGTGGCTTGTTGGGTGCAAAATACAAGCCGTTACTTGCGTGGGCGGTTCACGGGCGACAAGGCGCACGTCTTGGACAAGACAATTTTAAAAAAGAGGGCGAACTTCGGTTGACAAAATGCACTTTAGTGAAGGCATTGAAAATACTCTGCAAATGTTTGCTACAGAACAACAATTTGAAAGCCACATTAGGAGCCTAATTTCTGAAAAAATAATTTCAAAAAGCCCTAATCTTATGCTTTTACAGAACAAAGACGTAGTGTATATAATTATCTGCAAAAACTCTGTTCTACCTCAGCTATTTTTTATTGAAGCTAAATTCCACACCTCCACTAAAAACAGAATTGGATTTGGCGATGGCAGGGGCGGTGGATTTCAGCCAGAAATATTATCTAAAAGGCCAATATTTTTCGATAATTATATGCGATGGGTTTTTGGTCGCGAAAACGACCTGAACTACTACATAA
>JAJAYX010000460.1 GCA_026785985.1 Rudanella sp.
CGCGGCCCGTGGGTTCATAAACCCGAAGGAGCTCAGCCCGTCCCCGAACCGCCACCACCGAATCGGCGGGGGTTAGGCTGGCCCTGGGGGGGGGCTGGGGTTTCATCCGGTAGCTGGCAATGCCGCTGCTGAGTTCAATACCCATTGTTTCGTCGGTGCGTTCGCGCCGGGTGATGCGCGGCTTTGTGAAACCCCGGAAGCCGATTAGGTCAATATCGTCGTAGTTTCGGTTGAGGTTCACGAGTGTATCGCGGAAGCCCACGCGCTCGCCGGGCTGGTTGTTCACAAGGTTTAGGTCGGCATCCTGAAAAGCATATGGTTGGTATAATCCCGCTTTGATGTTTTCGATCAGGTAAATGCCGTTGGTATCGGTTCGGGCAAAATAAGATGGCCGTTTCCGTTGCACAGGCAGCGTGTCGTTGGGCCCGAACAAGCCCACCACCATATTGAAAATGGGTTTTTTCGTGTCAGAATCCAGTATGGTTCCACCAAGATGAAGGGAGTCGATAGCCGACCCAGTGCTGAACACGAGTTTCGGATTTTCGGCCACGTTGCGCTCCGTTACATCACGAATGGCATCGGCAAAGCTGATAGTATAGGTGGTATTGGGTTTGAAGTTATCGTTGAAAACCAGCTTGAGTCCCTGCGGCACTTGCCGAACGATGTAAGGATTGGTATCCTGGGGGGTAATCAGAAGTTTCTGTTGCAGATTTTCCGCCGAAATGTATTCATCAAAATACAATTCAATGGTTTTGCCCTGGTAATTCAACTGGCGATTTTTGGGCGTACTTACCACCAATTTGGGCGCGAGTGTATCTTTTTTGCCACCCGGAGGGCTGGCTACCTGCGCACAGTTTTGCAACAAAACCGGCAACGAAAGCAGAAACAGGAAAACGAGAAGTGGGCGAACTGTCATTTATTGAATACTGCGAAAAACGCGCTCATGGGATACAATCAGTTCGGGAAAAATCTGGCAGGGCACATCGCCCGATTCATAAATATCCACTAACTGATACTCATCGTTTTCTAAAACATACACATTAATGGCTTTTTCTTTGGGTTGAACAATCCAGTATTCCCGAACGCCAGATTGTTCGTACAACAAAAATTTTTCGTTGAAATCTTTCTTGGCGGTGCGGGGCGAGGTAATCTCAATAACCCAGTCGGGTGCCCCCATGCACCCGTCATCATCTAATTTGGCAGGGTCACAAATAACGCAAATATCGGGTTGAACAACGGTATGAATCTGCTCTGGCTTTTTCTTGTTGGGAATAGGCAAACGAACGTCGAATGGGGCATCATACACCTCACATCGTTTTTCATCAAAATACAGTCGTAAAGCAAATGACAACCGCCCGGCTGCATTTTGGTGCATCCGCTTGGGGGCGGGCGACATCAGGTAAATTTTCCCTTTGATCAATTCGACCTGCTCATCGAATTGCCATTTCAGGTAGTCGGCGTAGGTGTAGGTGCCTTTGGGGTCGAGTTGTGAGATGTCCGTAATCATAATTGCCTGTCCAAAATTCAATGTCCAAAATCCAGTATCGAATAACCAACGTCTAATATCCTGTATCCAACACCCAAAGTTAACCGTTCGTCCTAAAATAAACGTTCATAACCAATCGGCCTTATACTTTCGTTATCATAAAAGACGTTAACGCTTTTTGATGCAGGGAACCATTCTTCATTACGATTCACTCACGGGCTGTGGCCTTTTCCGACCGGAAGCGGGCCAGCCCATTGCTTTCCGGCAAAACCAGCTTATTGATGCCCGGACGGTTTCGCCGGGGCAAGTGGTTACGTATATTGGTTCCGGCGATGGTCTGACCATTGTTACACGCACAACCGCCCAAAACCCGGCAATCAGTTCAGGAGCGGCCAAAACTAACTCTGTTTCAGATCAGTATAAAGCCTTAATTGACTCGGAGCCAACCCCGAAGCAAGCTGAACCTGTGACCTATTTGGAGGCTAAACTGGTTCAGTCCAACCCACAACAGATGTCGTATTCACCCCCGCCAACCCCCACTTATGCCCCTCAGCAACCGGGTCAGATATCCTTGCCCGGTGGGTTGTATAACTGGCCGGGAACGCTGGTCGCTACAGCCGCTTTCGGGTTGTTGCTGGCAGCGGGGCAGGGTAGCAAACCGGGTAATCAGTTCGATAAAAATGTGCCGCTCATTAATTCACTTTGGGGTATGTGTGCGGCTGCCTTGCTGGCCATGACCACCTACTGGCAAGCCGTTGGTATGTCGCGGGGGCGGGTTCGTTCGGCGGTCTGGGGCGTGGCCGTTTGCTCAATAATGGCGTATTTGCTGCAAGGTTGCCAGGGTTTCGTGGCCGATGGTGCCGCACAATGGTACATTTACGCCGTGGTTGTGTTATTTTTAATTGTGTATATTCTGCCGTACCGGGTACGGTTTTAAATTTTTCAAGACGCGAAGGCGCAAGGATAAACTGTTCTTCCCGTCCATAGCGTCCTCGCGGTTAATAATCCAATGAGAGCAATAACCATCCTATTCATTACGCTTTTGCTTGCCGGTTGCGGAGGCAACAAACGCAAGCCCAAAGACGAGAAAACTAAGCCCGCTGAAAAGGCTGCCAGCATCGCCAATATCCACTTTTTTCTGGAGACCTCGGCCAGTATGGGCGGCTACCTGAAAGGTAACACGGCGTTTAAGGACGTGGTGTCGGAGGTGGTGAACAAGAGCAATCAGATTGCGCCCGTCACGGTTTATACCATCACCGACAAACCACAGGCCTATAGCGGTGGGGTTGGGGGCTTCGTGGAAAGCCTGGCCACCACGCCCCTTGCCAATGGCAAAAGCTCGAAACTCCACACCATTTTTGGACAGGTAGGGGCCAAAGCTACGGGCAACGACGTGGCTATTTTCGTATCCGACTGCATTCTCTCCTTCCCCGATGCCGACATTAAGAAGGATGCCGAAATCAACCGCAACAATGCATCGAGTGTGCTTAAAAACCAGATCAATGATCAGTTTGCAAGCCTGAGCAGCAAGGGAATCGGAGCAATGGTCTATGCCTTTAATTCGCCCTTTAACGGCACCTATTACGATTACCAGAACAAGAAAACCATGCTTTACGAAGAGCAGCGGCCTTTCTATGTCTGGGTAATCGGCAAGCAATCGCTCGTAGCCGATTTCAACCGGCAGTTGCAGGAGAAGTTGAGCGAGAAACCTGCCCAACAACTGAGTTTTGGAGCGGCTGAGGGCCTGAAAAAGTACGATCTGTTTTTTGCCCTGAACAAAAAAGGCGATTGGCGGGCCGAGCGCGGCAACGTGACACAAATCAAGTTTGGCCGTAAAGCCGTACCCGCCGAGTTTGCTATTGGTCTGGATTTAAGCAGCTTGCCCGCTTACGCGCAATCGACAAGCTACCTGAAAGACAACCTCGTGCTGAAAGCTGACAACGCGACGCTCAAACTCATCAATGTGCAACGGCGCGAAAACCTAAACACGACCAAGCGCATGAGCGACCGTGAGCAACAACTCCTGTCGCACAACTCGCACGTGCTGACGTTCAAAATCGAGAACCTGATAGACGATGATGCCTCGGTGAACCTGCGTTTGCCCGTCCGATTCGATACCTGGTACGAAACCGAGTGGTCAACCATGGACGACCGCATCGAAGCGGGCCGCCGGCGCAAGACATTCGCCCTTGTTCACTTGATGAACGGTGTCCGCGAAGCCTACCAAACGAATACCAACGACTTTGTGAATTTTACGTTCAAACTGGAAAAATAACCCTTTCTGATGTTTACATCCCTCTATGAACTCTGGCTCGGCCAGAACGATGACCCGATTTATGCGGAGTCTATTTTTAACCCCGTGGGCCTCATTACGCTTCTGATCGCGTTTTTGCTGGCGGCTTTTTTTTACCTCGGATTAGGCCGCTGGAAAGCCGTTTTCTATAAAGTCGGGCCGTGGGTGATTACCCTGCTTATTACGGCTGTATTTGCATTTTCCTACGCCCTCTGGTATTCCTTAGATGCCACTGGTGCCGACGAAACGGACTCCTACATGCAGGGCTTCGGGGGCGTAAATGCGTTTTATGCCGTACTGTATTTCACCGCCTTTTCGTTCCTCTTAAAGCGATTCTCGATTTACGCTCGGCGAACACCGATTTAAAAATAGTGATGAGTGATAAACGGTCCGCCATTGCGGTTTGCTGACGCACGAGTATTCGTCACTCATTACTCATCGTTCATCACTCATCACTTCTTCCTTATGAAACTATTCCTTTTCGGCATCGGTGGCACCGGTACCCGCGTTTTACGCTCACTCACGATGATGTTGGCGGCCGGGGCCAAAACCCCCGCCGATTTGACCATTGTGCCGATTCTGCTCGATATGGACATGCAGAACGGCGACACCGAACGCTCGTTGCGTGTGGTCGATCAGTACCGGATTATCCGTAAGGGAGCCTACGAAGGGCCGACCGGCGCACAGGGGGTCAAAACCTTTTTTGCCACGCCCCTGCAACCCCTCGGCACGTTGCAGGCCGAAAACGCGCAGGAGAAACTCGGCGATTCGGTGATGCCCAAACTGACCGATCACGAAGGCACCTTCGAGGAGTTTTTGCAGGTCAGCAGCATGGACGATACTGACCGCGAGCTGCTCAAACTGCTCTACGACAACTCGGCTAAACCCACCACCGCCGAACTCAAGTTGAACCTGTCGGTGGGGTTCAAAGGCAACCCCAACATCGGGAGTGTGGTGTTCAACGCACTCGAAGATTCGGCGGTTTATAAATACTTTGTGGGGGCGTTTAACAATGCCACCGACCGGATTTTTATTGTCTCGTCCATTTTTGGGGGAACGGGTTCGTCGGGGTTTCCACAGTTGGTGAAGCTGTTGCAGCAGCCAACGCAGAAACTACCAATCCGCAACGCCCGCAAAGGAGCTGTGACGGTGATGCCGTATTTCGCGCTCGAAGACAACTCGAACAGTTCGATTGACCAGAACCGGTTTCTGTCGAAAACCAAAGCCGCGCTGAGTTATTACCAAACGCAGGTTAACCTCGACGCGCTCTATTACATTGGCGATCAGGCCGGCGGTAAACTTTACCCAAACGTGGAAGGCGGGGCGCAACAGGTGAACAATGCCCACGTGGTGGAGATGTTGGCGGCTGCCTCGGTGCTTGACTTTGCCCGCCGACCCGCCGACGAGTTCGGTTCGGGCAAGCAGCATTACGAATTCGGGGTGAAGCGCAACGACCGCACTCTCGACCTGCCGCACTTCTACGACCGCACCTACAACGACATATTAGAACCGCTCATTCGGTTTGCCTACGCCACCAAGTTTTATACCGACTTTTTGCCCGGCAACCTCAACGAAGCCTTCGCCCGTAACCTGAACCTGAAGCAAGACATCGCGACGAACTCGTTCTATACGGCTCTGCAAAACTTCATGGCGGTGCATTTCCGGGGCTGGCTCAACGAGATGGCCCTCAACGACCGCGCCTTTGCCCCGTTTGACCTGTCGGCGGATTTCAACTCGATGGTTCGCTCGAAACAGATCGAAACGGGCTTTTTCAAGAAAGGCATCAGCGAAGGGTTCCTGCGCGATCAGGCGGGTGAAACGGAGAACAAACTGCAAAAAACGTTCCCCCAAAACGAAGCTCGCTTCATGCAAATGCTCATCGACGTGGCCGAAAAATGCCGTGAGAAATTAGAAACAGTAAACCGACAATTAGCAGACTAACCCCCCATGCCTCATATCCTTCGCATTGATAAAGACCCCAATGTGGGTCAGCAAGACCACCAGGACTGGACACAGAGCCGGGGTGGACTGACGGGAAATCGAATTGAACACATTCCCGATACGCTCACGGGCGGTAGCGGCACGGCAGCCAAAGCCGGCACGTCCATTCCGTCGCCGTTTGCGCGGCTATATCTGTTCGATACGGCGTTTCGGATGGTGAAAAATGATATTATGCCGCGTGAGACTTCGTTGTATCACGTGCTGGCGTCGCAGTGCTTAGATTTGCTCGAACTACTGTTTCAGGGTGGGCCACGCAACAACGACATCACATTTAAGGTGTGGAACAAGAGCGAACGGCTCGAAGCACTTCGGAGTCGCAATGCCCCCTCCGGTTCGGGGCAGCGACACGCCCACGCGATTCTCGCCAAAGCCCTCGAACTCGATTTGCAGGGCGATTTGGGTCAGTTGCAGCAGATCACGATGATTTATTATAAAGGTGCTCTGCTGGGCGGCACCTCGCCGATGACGCTGGTGTTTACCTCGCCCAACTGGGAGCAGGAACGACAGAATCGGTTTATCGAACCCCCCAAAAGCACTAATGGCCGCACGCTGTTCCGCAACGAATATGTGCCGCTGGCCGACCGCGATGTGGCGTTCGTGACGTACCTGTCGCGCATCTATCGCGAACAGAATCAGTTGCTTACGGGCGGTTTTCGGGAGTTTCTGTACAAGATTTTTGAAGACAACACGGCACCCCTGCGGACGGAAGCCGACAAAACCCTCGGCAGTTTCGATGCCATCACGGTGGGGGGCGACACCAACGCGACCTTGCAGGTGGTGCCGGGCCTGTTGCTCTACGGCGTTCGGGAGGCCGACGTGCTGGAAGACATCGAGCGCGAAAGCGATTTTGTGATGCAGCCGACGGTGCAATACTACGCGCAGGAAACTTACCAGAACGGCGCACCCACCAAAGTCCGGCGACCGTTGGCCCTGGCTTCGCGGATGGAAGTGGCCGGGAAGTACGTCAAAAATACCGACTGGAACCCCCGCACCGAAGTGCTGCCCGTTCACCTGAACGACCTCAGCCGCGATGGTTTGCTGGCCGACCGCTATTTGCCCGGCGTTGACAATGTGCGCTATCCGTTTGTGTCGACGGATGACTTCCTGGAAGATTTCCTGGTGAAGATGCCGTACAAAATCAATAACGAACGGTTCCAGACCGGGATGCGCGACAACGCTGATTGCCATTTCCTGCTGCCAATTCGCAAGGAGTATTTCAACTTTTTCCGGCCTGAAGACCTCGAACGGTTCCTGACCATTCAGATCGACGCGAACATGGTGACGGCCACGCTGGAAGTGCCCGTGAAAGGCAACCGGCGCGTTACGTTCCGCAAGGCATATGACCTGCGCGACTCCAGCACGGTGGTTGAGTTTCGGGCCGATCTGGGCTTTTTCCCGTTCTATCGGCTAAACCGCCCCGACCTGCAACACATGAACCAATACACGGTAATGCTGGCCGACGGGAGCGGAGTGGAGTACGGTTTCCGGCCATCGGGGGTGCAGTTTTACCAGTTTCCGAACCTTATAAAGAAGGCCCCGGTGCCGGTGCCAACGCCGGAGGCTCGCAGCCCCAAAACACCCCTCAGCCCGGCTTCGTATTTCTTTAAAGTCCCGCAAGCCTTCGACCTGATGGAGGTGCATCTGAACTACGGGGGCGACACCTACCGGGGCCTCATGCTGCCGATGTTCAAGGTGATCGAGCAGAGTTACCGGGCGTTTACGTTTGCCATTGATTTTGGGACCTCGAACACGCACGTGGCCTTTCTGGAGAACGATGGCGTGTCGGGTAATGCCGAGCCGCAACCGCTCACGGTGGCCAACGATGCCGAATTACAGGTGGTGTTGCTCAACAAACCGTATAATGGTCCCGAAGCCCAAACAACCCATCAGCGGTACGCGCTCCGAAGTGGGTTTGGCTCGTTCGATGAGATGGAACCACTGATTCGGCGGGAGTTTATCCCGCCCGTAATCAGTGCCGACGGTCGGGCCGGGTCGCCGTTTGCATTTCCCTTGCGGACAACGGTTTACGAGAAAAAGGGTATTCAGGACGGGGGTGATTATTTGTTCAGCAAACTCAACCTCGGCTTCAACATTGATCTGGAGCAGATGGCCAATGCCGACGTGAACCGCTACATCACGAACCTGAAATGGTTATTTGAAAACCAGCCCAAAGATGCCCTTAACCGGCCCCGTGTTCGGGCGTTTTTCGAGATATTGTTATTGATGATTCGGCATAAAGTGGTGCTGAATGAGGGTGATGTGACGAAGACCAAAGTCGTTTGGCTGGCTCCGTCGAGTATGCGAAAGGGTGTGCGAAACAGTATTACGGAGGAATGGCAAAAAGCCTTTGACCGGGCGTTCGGGTCGAGCGGACAGTTTGTTTATGAACCGATTTCGGAGTCAGTCGCGCCGTATTTCTATTTGATGAAAAAGGGCGTTTTGCCCACATCCGATGCAGTTAACATCGACATTGGGGGCGGCACCTCCGACATTATGTTGTTTGTGCAGGCCCAACGGCGGTATCTGAACACCTCATTCCGGTTTGCCGCCAATGATATTTGGGGTGGTGGTCTCAACGAGCAGGGCTACCCTTCGTACCGGAAAGACAACGGCTTCATTACCAACTACCAGCTCTACCGGCAACGAAACCCGATGCCCTGGCGGGCGGAAGATGGAACCCTCGAATCGTTCCTGCAAAAAGACGAAATGACCGCCGAAGACGTGGTGAGCCTGATGTTCAAGCAGGACGCGCACTTCCGGTTCACGCAGTCGATGAAGGATTTCAGGCCCGCCCTCAGGATGGTGTTGTACATTCATTATGCGTCGATTATTTACCACCTCACGCAATTAGTCGAAGCCAATGGTTTGCAACTGCCTCGTTTTCTGACCTTTACGGGTCGGGGATCGCAGTACCTAAATCTACTTGGTTCAGTAACCGACATCACAGAATTGACCCAACTCCTGTTTTCGGCTTATTCGAACCAAACTACGCCGGGTGGTTTCCGCATTGTATTTACTGACAAACCCAAGGAAACGACCGCCAACGGAGCCGTTTTGTATCAGCAACAGCAGGATACGAACCCTGCCCAAATGGTGAAACCCGAACCCGTGACCTATTGGGGTGATGTGCGCAACCCAGACGGGCCGCCGACCGATTTTGTGTATAACATCACAAGTGCCGAAGAAGCCCGTAACCGCACTGATTTCCACGAATCGGTGATTGAGAACGTCCGGTTATTTTTGGAAAAAACGCTCAAGAACCGCACCATTACGGCTTTCCTGGCCGATTTCGACATTCAACGCCCGGAACAGTACTATGACTTTTTGGTGGGAACCGATCCTACCTCTCGTCATAACGTATTGTGGGATAGCTACTTGCTGGCTCGTTTAGCCATTGAGCGCGACCCCGATGCCCGCCTGTCCGAAACATTCTTTTTCCTCCCACTCAAACACGCCCTGTACGAATTGTCGAAACACATTCAGCAGGGGTAAACGGCCCAAACCTGTCAAAACCCCACCCCCCACCCCCCCCCCC
>JAJAYX010000461.1 GCA_026785985.1 Rudanella sp.
CTCCAACCCAGAAAAGCAACCGAACCCATCACCATCGGTGTAAAAGGCAAAAACAAACTTCCAGATAATGTTTCCAGAGTCATCTGAAAAGCGTACTTCAAGTACCGTCAACGCGAAGGGTTTTCCTACGAAAGTACACTCCTCAACCAGCCCACCGCCAATCCGCACAGTCCCCTGATGACTGCCCTTGTGACTGAACTACCGGCTGTGCGATTGTCGATGGCCAAAGAGTATGTGGATGCGTTTTTGGCTGACCGACACGTCCGGTATGCCACCATCAAAGCCAACGATGATACGCACTTTCGAAAAGCGTGTGATGGATTTTTGGAACTCATGAGTACAGCGCCCGTTGGGCCTGGCGAGCGGGTAGGATTGCTAAGTGCGCTCTATCTAAAACTCGAACGTCTGCCATCGGGCCTGGTCGAGCTTGTGCATGAATCAGACAAAACGCTGCGATTACGACTGACTGGCGAACAGGCAGTCTGTCTAATGACACCACCCCCCGAAAAGCAGTGGGTAGCCGTGCCTACAAAAGAATTTCCCCGCCTTGAACGTGAACTGCTTGAGCGGGTTTTATTTGGAGACCCTTTGCGTAAAGTGATGGAACCCCAGGCAAAAGAAAAGCAGGGTGCCGACCCCAAACCTAACCCCAAAAACCTGATCACCTTTGGACGCATCAATACGGAGCGCATCAAAACACTATTGACTAAGGACCAGTTTGAAGCCGCTTCCGGCTGGCTCAATAAAAACAGTATCGAGGAAGCACTCCCCCGTATGCCTTTAGTCATTAGTGAAGCCTTGCCGTGGCTTCAGCAGCGGGGCCTGATACTGGACCGAACCGGGACGGGGCAATACACCATTGGTTATCAGGCCACTCAACGGGACAGTTTTCATCCCTTGCCCCATTCGACAGGGCAACTCTTTGAAAAAGCACAGGTAGCCCAGCCGGGTTTGATCCAGCCCTATGAAGCTGCAATGTCGCGCCAGTTACCACCTGAGCCGATCAGAGGTCGACAACAGCTGGATTGGAATAAGTCGGTGCGGGGACTGGCTCACGCCCTCGACAGTGGCCAGCCCTCGCAGATTCGTTATGCCAGCCAGCATCTCGTCAAAAGTTTCCCCCAGCTAAAGCCCTTCGAAGAGAGCCCTCAACAGCTACTAAAAGCCCTGTGGCGGGGAGATGGGGTTGAACCGAGGGCCGACCTACAGACCGCTTTTGATCCCACATGGGGAAATGGGGGGGCAGAAGGAGCGGATCAAGCCCACCAGTCTGCTGGGGAAAGTATCGCCGATGCGTTGGGAACCGAAGAAGTCCGTCGGAAAAAAAGGGGTACGGACAACCCGAAAAGATTCCGGCCTAAACGCTGAGCAACCAGCAGTAATTGACCAATAGTCGGGTGCTCTATTATTGATGGTTTAAAAATTATAGTACTTTTTTTAATATAGTAATTCAATTAAAAATAAATTCATAAATTACGCCTTCTTATTGTTTGTTTTTCTAACGTCAATCAACCTATCACCGCACCGGTTGTCACTCCATGTCGGTACAGTAATGAGTGACCGAACAAGCCAATGAAAGGGCCAGGCGGATCACGCATTCATGCAAATGACATTGGAAAAATAGCCGGAGCATAACCAGCTAATTCGTATGAGTACCGTCGGTAACGATAAAGAATTTCAGAATATGGTCGCCACCACCGTTTTGTTTGGTTGGGCTATTTTATTTTTCCATCTGTACATCGTCAATAATGCTGCACTGAGTGAGTTAGGCATAAACCTGACGCTGCTGAATCGCTTTATACTCGCTCTGAACAAAGCGACCCATTTATTTGAACGGCAATGGGTTGCCAAGCTGGCAGCTCTGTTTTTTGTCCTGCTGTTCACTTTTGGCAACAAGACCAAAAAAGACATTACGATGACCTGGAGCCGGGTCTATATTCATGGAGCCGTTGGTCTTATCCTGCTGTTCGGAAATGGCTTGCTCCTGTTATTGCCCGGCAGTAAGACCGTGGGTCTCCTGTATTCGGTAAGCTGCATTGCCGGGTATTTATTCTGCATGAATTCGGGGGCTTATGCCAACCGGATGATTACGGTTCAGCTGGATGATGATCCGATGAATGACAATAACGAGTCCTTTGAGCAAGAAAGCAGGCTGATTGAAGATGAGTATTCGGTGAACATTCAACTGGCGTACCGATACCGGGGAAAACCGCGAAAAGGCTGGGTAAATGTCATCAACCCGTTTCGGGCCGGCATCGTTTTGGGAACGCCGGGTTCGGGTAAATCTTTCGCAGTTGTCAATGCCTACATCCGCCAGCACATCGAAAAAGGGTTTACGATGTATATCTATGATTTTAAATTCCCCACCCTTTCTACAATTGCTTATCACTATCTGGTCAAGAATGCTGCCGTTTACCGCAAAAAGTGGGGAGTGGACTGCCAGTTTTACCTCATCAATTTTGATGATCCCCGCCGGTCACACCGCTGTAATCCGTTGGCCTCAAACCTGATGACGGATATAATCGATGCGCAGGAATCAGCCCAAACGATCATGCTGAACCTGAATAAACAGTGGATCAAAAAACAGGGTGATTTCTTCGTTGATTCACCCATAAACTTTTTGGCGGCCTGCATCTGGTTCATGAAGCGCTACCACGACCGGATTGTGAACGATGCCGGGGTACGGGCTGATCTGGGCCTGACCGACGAGGAGACCATTAATTTTTGTACATTCCCCCATGTCATCCAATTCGCCAGCCGTGATTATGACGAGATTTTTCCCATACTGCTCTCCGAGCCGGATTTGGAGGAGTTAACCCAGCCGTTTGCATCGGCCCTGCGTAAAGGAGCCCTGGAACAGCTCGAAGGTCAGATTGCGTCGGCCCGCATTGGCCTGAGTAAAATGGTATCCCCCCAACTGTACTGGGTTATGACAGGTGATGACTTTGATTTAACCATCAATGATCCCAAGGCGCCTAAAATTTTATGCGTGGGTAATAACCCTGACCGTCAGAAAGTCTATGGTGCTGCACTGGGACTGTATAATGCCCGCTTAGTCAAACTCATCAACCGGGAAGGCCGGTTGCCGTCTTCGCTAATTATCGACGAGTTACCGACCATTTATTTTAGCGGTCTGGATACCCTGATCGCAACGGCCCGAAGCAATAAAGTATCGACCTGTTTGGGCCTTCAAGACCTGAGTCAGTTGAGACGCGATTACGGGAAGGAAGAGAGTGACGTGATCTTCAATACCATCGGCAACGTTTTTTCGGGGGCAGTTAAAGGCGAAACAGCTAAAAACCTGTCAGCTTATTTTGGCAAAAATGTACAGCGAAGCCAGAGTTTCAACTTTACGGATCGGGATACTACCAGCAGTATCTCCACCCGGCTTGATTCCCTGATCCCCGAGTCTAAAATATCGAACCTGAGTCAGGGTCAATTTGTGGGGGCAGTGGCTGATAATTTTGGTCAGGAAGTGAAGCAGAAGATTTTTCATGGCCAATTGGTAGTCCCTGCCGACCAGATTGCTGAACTCAAACGACCAACACCGATACCGGAACTTCCCCAGTTTGAAGGAATCAGTGAACAGGAACTACAACTAAAAGTGAAAGCTAATTTTGACCGGGTCAAAGGTGATATTGCTTATCTGATCGAAACTGAACTGAACCGGATTCGTACAGACACAAAGCTGAGGCCCCTACTTAATGGTTTAACGACCAAAGACCCGAATTACCTGCTGAAAGTCGATGAGGATTAACGAGTAAACACGTTTACTGCGAACTATGAATGCTCCATCAATAGTCTTTGTAGCTTATTGATGGAGCATTCATAGTTCGCAGTAAAAACAGCTTCAAAAAATATATAAATAGGCAATTAAATAATCAAATAAGGCCAAAACAGGTCAAAACATCATTTTATTACTCAACGGTTATACCAAAAATAAAAGTATCTGTATTACTTTGGGGAAAATTGACTATTTCAATCAATCAACCCCTATGAAATCAAACGAAAATCCTGAAATTTTACGCTTTCTCCAAAAAATAGGCGAGCGATTCAAGGAGATTAGGGACAACTTAGGTCTTACGCAGGACGAGATGGCGGAAATGATAGGCGTTTCCCAAAACCTGATTTTTCGCATTGAGAAAGGGCAATCGGTTAGCTCCATGATGCTCGCTTATTATCATTTTTACCGGAACTATAAAATCAATCCAGCCTGGCTTTTCGCCATCGATGATCTGGGCGAAGAACCCTACCGGACTTTCCAAAAAGATGCCAAACGACTGAAAGATGCCTCTCAGGCTCAAAAAAGTAAGCTGCTGGACCAGCTTATTATGCAGCTTGCCGAAGCTAACGTCCAGATTCCAGGATTAAGTCTCACAACAACTACTCACACCACAAATTCCAAAGAGCCTACCCCGGGTAATACTGAACCCGACCCTGGTAAAGGATAGTACACTCCACATCGGGTGTTCGTCAGTGCCTGCGCGGGAGTACACTCTTGTCTCGTACCACATCTTTATTTCGATTTCGCAGCGTTCGCAGGAGCAGAAAGCAAAAGTCAAGGGGATCAACGGGTATCCCCCCCTTGAGTACCGAGTAATGCAGGTGAGGTCCCGTCGAAAGGCCACTGGACCCAACTTTTCCAATTTCTTCACCCCGTTCCACCACTAATCCCGGTCGTACACGATGTGCCGACAGGTGGCCATAGACGCTGACGTAGCCCGAAGGGTGCTGAATATAAACAGCCAGGCCCAGACCTTCCGACTGGTAAACCAGCCGGTCTACTACCCCATCAGCGGTGGCATAAACCGGGGTTCCTATGGGCATTGGAAAATCAACGCCACTATGGTTATGTAATTTCTCCCGGATAGGGTGCCAGCGCAGCCCAAACTGACTGCTCACCCGGTACTCAGACCAGGAACGAATTCGCACGGGCATGATGGAAGGAACTTCCCGCCACAACGTACCAACCGATTCCACCAGGAGATTTAATTCACTGCCGGTTCCCTCCCCCAAGGAAACGCTCAATAAGGTTGAATCACGCTGAAGACTACCTCTGAGCGCGTCCAGTAATACCAGCAGACTGTCCTGCTTATACCCAGTCCTGCGTTCCCGCTCCCATTCTAATTCAGACGGGCGACTCAACGAACCCAAAGCGTCCCGGTCTGCCAAGGGTTTCCCAAAATACGTTACCCGTAAGGGGCTTGCCTTCATGTACACCGTGTCCATTGGACTACCTCCAGGTTCAAACTCCGAAACGTTCGCCCGATGAGTAAATAAAACCTGCGCCTGTGCGGTAGAAACGCTAATTAATAAAAACAATAATAGAATGTAGTTCATTGAATTTATAATTTTTAAAAATTAACTTTTAATATTACATTAATTAAATTTAATCCCCAAAGCCAATCGCCAAAACAGTTGAGAAATCCAATGAATGGCGTGTCTGGTACGGCTCAGATGGGCGGTTTCTATCTATAATAACAACGATGAACAGCGAAAATCCAACCCCCAAGACGGACAAACAGGTTATCGACAACTTCCGCCGGGGTGGTCGAATGATCGAAAAAAGAGAATGGATTTCTGACCGTGAACTCCAGGCATTTCTCAAAGGAAATTTACCCATTGATCCCCAGGGTGTCGTCTTTCAACTGGCGATGAAACAGTTGTCAGGTCAAACCGTAACGCCTAATGAGCAGCAGTATCTTAAACTCAGCCCCTCCTCCGTCCATCACCAGTATGAGCAGGCATTGACGCAATACGGAGGTAAGCAACTGTCCTTATTGCCAAAACTCAACTACATCGACGAGCTGACGGGCGAACTCCTCAAGCGTCAGGGCTACTCACCGGTGAACACGGCTCAGTTAACGTTGGCCATTGCCGCCAAACATAGCAACGGTGGCCGACTTACGGAGAGTGAACGGGGTTTTCTGCAAACGGTAGAACGCCATAATCAGCAAAAATTTACGTATGTGACGGATGTAGCGGTCGATGATTTACTAAAACCTGAACCGTTTGCCATGGCTCAGGAACCAGCTACTCCATTCCCTAAAACCGCACTATTACCA
>JAJAYX010000462.1 GCA_026785985.1 Rudanella sp.
CGCCATCCGGGCGTGGGCTAGCGGGGCGCGCCGGCCGGGGGCCGCGGCGGGCCGCCCGGGCGGCGGCGCCATTTTGGCTGGTAGCTATCTATTTCTAATGTTGCCGGTTTTTAAAGAGATTCTGGCCTCGCTTTCGGCTATGCCAACCGTGATGAAGCAGCTTTGGTGGGTGAAGTTTTTTACGTGGTATGGCCTGCCGCTCATGTGGCAATACCTGTCGCTGGCAGCCGCCAAATATGCCTTCAACGCCCCCGATGCGGTGTCGAACAAGGTAGGTTTTGAAGAAGGTACCAAATGGGGCGGACTTTGTTTCGCCATGTTCAGCATCTCCTGCGCCGTTATTTCGATCTTCATTCCCCGCATCGCCAAAGCCATTGGCAGTGCCCGCGCCACCCACGCCCTGTTCCTCACTATTGGTGCAATGGGCTTCTTCCTGACGCTTACCTCCAATGATAAAATGATTTACCTCGTTGGTATGAGCATCATCGGACTGGCTTGGGGGTCTATCATGTCGATGCCTTATCTGATGCTGGCGAGTGCGGTTCCTAAAGAGCGCATGGGCGTTTACATGGGTATTTTCAACGGGTTTATCTGTGTGCCTCAGTTCATTGGCATGATTACCGTACCGCTTTATTACAAGTCTCTTTTGGGCAACGACCCGCGCAACGCCCTCGTGACGGCTGGTATCTGTCTGCTCCTTGCGGCTGCCTCGTGTTTCTTAGTAAGCACGCCAAAAACAACTGAAACCCCCATTATGCCGGTCGGTGCGGGCGGGCATTAAACTATGACTTACCAAATTCTCGCCGTGGGCGAACTCCTTGCCGACCTGATCGGGCAGGAAATAACCACCAACTTAGCCGATACCACCACGTTTGAACGGGTTCAGGGTGGTTCGCCTGCGAACATGGCCGCGAACATGGCCCGTTTGGGTAATCAGGCGGCCATTGTCTCCTGCGTTGGTTCCGACAATGTGGGTACCTATCTGATTGAGCAGGTAGCCATCGCCGGTGTCGATACCGAACACATTGCTCGCTCTGTTCACGAGCCAACCAGCATTGTGTTGGTCTCGCGCACCAAAGGCACTCCCGATTTCATTGCCTACCGACAGGCCGACCGGCAACTGATGCCCTACCACCTGCCTGACACCTTGCTGAGTCAGACACGGATTTTCCATACTACCTGCTTTGCGCTGAGTCAGGAGCCGGCCCAAAGCACTATTGTCGATGCGGCCCAACGCGCCAGCCGGGTGGGGTGTCAGGTCAGTATTGACTGCAACTATGCCCCCAGCATTTGGCCCGACCGCGATCAGGCGTGGCAGGTTCTGAAAGCTTACTGTTCGGCGGGGGCGTTGGTGAAACTGAGCGAAGATGATGCCGCCCGGCTCTATGGCGAACCCCGGTCTGCCGATACCATTATTCGTGATTTCCATGCAATGGGAGCCACCCTCGTTTGCCTCACGCTTGGTGCTGAGGGTAGTATTGTGTCCTCCGGCAGCGGCACTGATCGGGTTCAACTGCCAGGCCGAAAAATTGAGGTGATCGACGTAACCGGTGCGGGCGATGCCTACTGGGCGGGTTTCCTCACGGCCTGGCTTCAGAACCGAACCCCCGCTCAATGTGCTGATGCCGGAGCCGATATTGCTGCCCTCAAACTGACCACCAAAGGGCCGTTGCCGAGTGGAATTCGGATTGGGTAAATGGCTATCTTTACTTCATATCGGCTAACTTATCCAAATCAATGTCTTCCAAAGCGGCTTTGATTTTGTCCATCGACACGCCCCGACCTTTGGCCGTAACCACAAAGCGATTCTTAATCAACATGGCAATTTCACCGTCTTTACCGCTGTTGTCGTATTTTTCGTAGGATTTGTGATCGCCCATTTTGCCGGTTTTCTCGTAACCATTTTCGGTTTCTTTGTCCACGTCGATCATCGACCAGGCGGCCATTCCCATCATCGCTCCTGTGCCGCCGGCATCCACAATAGACAGGTCAATGCGCTCCGAACGATCTTCGTTGGCATATTCAGCGTTGGCCGTAGAGATTTTGAAGCCCATTGCACCGGTTTTCTCACCTGTCGCCGATTTGCGGGCCAGGCCATCAGCATCGGCGGGGAGCAACTCTTTCAACGCCCGAAAATCGACTGTTTCGACGGGCCCATTTTTCTGGGATTCTTCGGCTTGCTCGGCCACTTTTTTCATGGCACTCATCGCATCCGACACGGAGACTCTGGCATCTTCGCTAACTGCTTCGGCGGCCTCGGCCACTTTCTCTTCAGTACTTTTCTCCCGGCAACTCATCAGCAATGCCGCTGACATAAAAGCTACGCCGATCAAGTGTAGTTTCATCGGTAAATTGGTTTAGTATCAGGGCGTAAGATAGGGAAAATCCTAATACGCCCGTATCAGTTTACCTTCCATGAAGTTTACGAATGCTTTGTTCACTACCTTGTTGCCGCCGGGCGTGGGGTAGTAGCCAGTGAAATACCAGTCGCCGGAGTGGTTGGGGCAGGCAACATGCAAATTTTCAACCGTTTGATACACCACCGCAACCTCGGCTTTGAGGTCGGACGGGGTAACAATTTCGGCTACTTTGTGCGACAATTCCTCGTGCGTGAACGGGTCGAACAGAGCTTTTACGTAGTTCTGTTCAGTGACCGTACCTAACTCGACCGCCGTAGCGCATTGGGCATATACCTCATCGAGCAGATCTTCCATACCGCGATCTTTCAGTAACTCCAGGGCCGCCCGGAACGCCACAAACTCTTTGGGTTTCGACATGTCGATGCCGTAGCAATCGGGGAAGCGGATTTGCGGGGCCGACGACACAATCACTATTTTCTTGGGGCCGAGCCGGTCGAGCATTCGCAAAATACTTTTTTCCAGCGTTGTTCCCCGCACAATAGAATCGTCAACCACCACAACGGTATCTTTCCCTTTCCTAATAACCTCAAATGTGGTGTCATACACGTGCGACACTATGTCGTCGCGCTGGGCATCGTCGGCGATGAATGTGCGGAGTTTAACGTCTTTGGAAACTAATTTTTCGATACGCGGGCGAAACGTTAGCAGCCGGTCGAGGTCCTGTTCAAACAGGATTCCCTCCATAATAGCTTTTTTCCGTTGCTTGGCAAGGTAATCTTCCAACCCCTCGACCATTCCAAAAAAGGCCGTTTCTGCCGTGTTTGGAATGTAGGAGAACACTGTGTTTTCCAGATCGTAATCAATCTCTTTCAAAATCTGCGGAATCAGCAGTTTGCCGAGTTTCTTGCGCTCATTATAAATATCGGGGTCGGTGGCACGCGAGAAATAGATACGCTCGAAACTGCACGATTTCTTCTCGACCGGTTTCCGAAATTCGTACTCGTCATACTCGCCGTGTTTGTCGATGATGAGTGCATGACCCGGTTTAACCTCCTGAATCTGACTGTATTCGACGTTGAAAGCCGTTTTGATGGCGGGCTTTTCCGAAGCTACCACCACCACTTCATCGTCGGCATAATAATAAGCCGGGCGAATCCCGGCCGGGTCGCGGGCCACAAACGAGGCTCCGTAGCCCGTCATGCCCACCATGGCATACCCCCCGTCGAAATCGCGGCACGACCGATACAGCACTCGTTGAAGATCAAGGTTTTCTTCGATGATATCCGACAGATCCGGGTTTTCATAAATCCCTTTGAATCGTTCGAAAACCCGTTGATTTTCTTCATCGAGAAAGTGGCCAATTTTTTCCATCACCGTCACCGTATCAACGTGATCTTTGGGGTGCTGACCGAGCGAAACCAGTTTGGTGAACAGTTCATCTACGTTGGTCATATTGAAATTGCCCGCCATCACCAGGTTGCGGCTTCGCCAGTTGCTTTGCCGAAGCATGGGGTGGCAATTCTCAATTTCGTTGGCTCCGTGAGTGCCATAGCGCAGGTGGCCCATCCAGACCTCGCCCGTGAAGGCCACATTTTTCTGCAGCCAAAGTGCGTCGTTGGCGAACTCTTTATGACCTTTTAACGACTTCCGAACCTTCTTGTTGACCTTTTCAAAGATGTCGGCAACGGGTTGCTGCTCCACCGAACGATACCGGCTAATGTAGCGGTGGCCCGGCGGAACGTCAATTTTAATATTGGCCACCCCGGCACCGTCCTGCCCCCGGTTCACCTGCTAGTTCATCAGCAGATATAGCTTATTGGCCGCGTAGAGGGGTGTTTTGTATTTATCGATGTAATACTGGTAAGGCTTCCGAAGGCGAATGAGGGCAATCCCACACTCGTGTTTTATGGCGTCGCTCATAGGGAAAGTAGCCGGGGCCAGGCGAGGTTTACTTAGTTGATTACTACTAACACCAAACGGCTCAACGTATTGAATCGTTCGGTAGTAGACTGAACAAAGATAGGGAAAGTGGAATACAGAGAGCGGGTTTTTCGACTAGATATCCCTCAATAAAACCGATACGTTAACCCCGCCGAAAGCGACAGACAAAATTGCCACTACCTTTGTACCCGAATACACAACCCCATGAAGAAACTATTTGTGCTTGGTAGTCTGCTGATACTACCACTTGGTCAGGCCTGTACGGATAAACCCCGTTCCGAAAAAACGACTTCGGATACAGCCGCTTCGGTTGAAACAAAAGACGCGCCCAACGCCGAAACTGCCCTGACAGAGCGTCTGACAATCCTGGGCCTAACCACCGACAGCGATTGGCGGGGTATTCAGCTTGGCGACCCCGTGGCCACGGTTCGGGCTGCTGAGAAAGGGACTCTTTTCGAAAGCGATGCCAAACACCTTGGCTATACCATCGAATTCCCAAACCTCGAATCGGCAGATGTGCTTTACCAACTCGATGCCAAACAAACCGTGAGCAGCATTGACGTGGATCTGTACCTGAACAATGAAAAATCGGCCACGGCCTACCAAACGGAACTGACAAACTATTTCAATGCCCGCTACAAACCGGCAGGCACGCCAGCCACCTGGACGGGTGAAAATAAGGAAACGGTCACTCTCAAAAACGTCTCGAAAGGCAAAGATTATGGCCTGAAGGTGAGGATTGTAGAGTGAGTTACACCTTATACACCCACCCAAATACGTCATCCGCTTTGCCCGTGCGAATGTCAGTCATGTAGTTTTTAATGCGAATCGCAATTGATTTGCCAGGAGGATTCTCGGCCAGCATGTAGTCTTTTCCCTGGTAACCAATCACCGAAAAGGGCGAAACCACCACAGCCGTACCGGCTCCGAAAGCCTCTGTCAACCGGCCCGACTCAATGCCGCCGATAACTTCCTCAACCGAAACCCGACGTTCTTCAATCTCGATATTCATACTTCGGGCAATTTGCAGAATACTGTCGCGGGTAATGCCTTTCAGGGTGGTATCCGACAGAGCAGGCGTTACCAGTTTCCCATCGATCACAAATATCACGTTCATCGTTCCCGACTCTTCAAAATACTTGTGTTCTTTAGCATCCGTCCACAGAAGTTGGTCATAACCAGCTTGTTGGGCCAACATAGTTGGATACATGGAACCGGCGTAATTACCGGCGCATTTGGCATACCCCACGCCACCTTCGGCAGCCCGGATATATTCTGTTTCCACTTTCACCTTCGGCGGCTTAGAATAATAGGTACCAACCGGGCAGGTGAAAATGCAGAACCGGTAGGTTTTCGATGGAGCCACGCCCAGAAAAACGTCGGTAGCAAACATATAGGGGCGAATATAGAGCGAGCTGCCGGGAGCTGTTGGCACCCAGTCGGCATCAAGGCGGAGCAGAGCTTCCAGACCACCCATAAACACGTCTTCGGGAAGAGTAGCCATGCACATGCGCCGGGCCGACTCGTTCATCCGCGCAAAATTGTCTAACGGTCTGAACATCAATACCTCCCCTGCGTCATTCTTATAGGCTTTCATGCCTTCAAAAATCGACTGACCGTAGTGAAGCGACGACACAGCCGGACTGAGAGTGAAATTATCGAATGGTACGACCTGCTGGTTTTGCCACTGCCCGTCCGCAAAATCGGCCACAAACATGTGGTCAGAAAAATGCTTGCCAAAAGGCAAGTTATTGAAGTCGACTTCCTGAATCCGGGAGTGCTCTGTCTGCCGAAATTCAATCTGCATTACGTCCGATGTCATAGTTGTACTCAGGTTTAAACCCCGCTTTTATTCTTGAAAAGAGTGTAGTAGGCAAATGTAGCAATTTTGGCCGAATTGATGTTCGGTTGTAATGACTGACAAGTTTGTAAGAAACAACCGATCACAAACTATGCCGGTTGTTCCATAACAAGTAGCTGTTGGCATTAGTTGGTACTATGACACCGCCACTAATGAAAACTATGTCTGACCAGCCACCAAACGATTCGTCTGGTTCTCTTAACCATCTCACCATGCGTTATCTTCGTCGGGCGTTGGATGCCTCCCATCCGACCGATGAACCGTATGTGTTGAATGAAGTGGAAGCCTGGGTTATCCGCCGGGTGCGTTGGCGAACAATGGCGTTGGCGGCTGGTTTAGGGGTTGTCGTTGTGCTGTTATATTTTTTACCGCATTACTTTTGGCCCGCCTTTTTTGAGGATTTTATACTGACCATCAAAGGTGCCGCCTACACACTGCCTGCTATTTCGATTCTATATGGCATATTGCTGATTTACGTTGAAGTACATGCATTAATGTACATCAATCTTAATGCCATTCGCACGATTATGGCCATTTGCCAGTTTCCCCGTGTCCACGATGCCCAATATGACCAACACTTGCGGATCATTGCAAAGGCGGCTTTCAATGTACCCTATACCAGTTTGTTTGCTTCTCAGGCCGACACGCACTTTGGCCGGCCCGGTTGGGGGCTACCGTCGTTTTTCTGGATCAATATGGGCAAAGCCATGCTGATTTTCAGTGCCATTCAGGCCCTGTTGATCCGGCTGATTAGTAGTATCTTTTTTCGGCAGGTAGCCAGTGTGATCAGTATGCCCGTGTTTGCCTTTTGGAATGTATTTGCTTCATTTCGGATTCTGCGTGAGGCTCAGATACGGGTTATGGCCCCGCTAACCATCCATAGTTTTGTGGATGAATTATACGAAGAATGGGGTAAGCACGAACAGTTTCGGAAATTGGTTCCAGCGGTTTTGTCGTGTGTTGGTATTCAGAAACGGCACTATAATTATGCTCATCATTTGTTGGCCGAAGCCATTGAACATCGTTTCGATATTCAGTTAGATGCCCCGGATAACCAAATACTGAGTGATTCATCGACTCTCCCTGCAGAGGTTCGGACGGGCCTGGAACGGCTCATTATTTTTGCAACGCTGGTTGATGGTCGCCTGTCGTTATCCGAAAAAAAATGCCTTCAGTGCCTGCGCACCAAAGGCATCATAACTTACACGCTCGCTGACATTCAGCAAATTGGCCGCCAGTATAACGAGGGCAAAGGATTGTGGGTTTGATTACATGTTTTCTCCGGCCTTAAAAATATCTTCGTGATCCTGGAGTTTAGGATGAACAAATAAATCGGCCCCATTAATCGTCTGGCGAATTGGCTCGCCGTGGGGGGCCTGCCGGTGATGCCGGTAGGCATTGATCGAGGAGTAGTGACTCACAAACGACTTGCGGGTTAAGGCTTCATTCCGAATAGCATCGCCCCCGTGGGCCAGGGCTGCGTGCCAGATCAGCAAATCCCCCTTTTTAATGAGCAGAGTCTCCCGTTTTTGGCCGAGTCGTTCACAGTTTGCTTCGATATATTTGGCAAAATCGTTGGGGTCATGTTCCGATTCATGGTTGAAGAACATACCATTACCGAAATCAAATTTCTTGTTGGTGTGCGAACCGGGATAATAGAACAGCGGCCCCGAATCGACATGAACATCTTCCAGCGGAATCCACGAAGCGGCTAAATGGCTTGGATTTTCCGATACTACATACGCAAAATCCTGGTGAGCCGCCTGTTGACTACCCCATTTGAATAATAGGCTCTGCATAGACACAACCCGCTCACCAAACACAGCTTCCAGGAAACTTACAATGTTGTTGTGCAGCATGATCCTTTTGGCAATCACCGAACTATTGTGAAAATCCATGACCTTGATATGCTTCCCATTAAGTACCTCTCTGGGCAAGGCACGAGCTTCCTGAACCGCCTGGCCCGCATAGGCCGGCAAGTCGACCTGCACCTTGATTTGATACTTCTCGTTGTGTTCGAACAGTTCTTCTACGTCGCTCCAAAGCTGATCGAGCCATTCCGTAGCAATGGCTTGTTCCAGAATCACATAACCGTTTTTTCGCCAGAATTCAAGTTTCTCTGCCAGATCGTAGGACAGATTTTTGTTGCGGGCGTAGTGATTCACAAACCCTTTGATATCGGCATCTTTTTTATCGATCCAGGGCAGGGTTTTGTAATCAAACTCTTTTAAAGGCTTGGATTGGGGCTGAAGTACCCGCTTCACAGCAGTCTTCAGGCGGCTTGTCAGGCTACTCATGGGTAAATACGCTTTAGGTGAAAGTCAAAACTACAGATAACAATGAAATTTATTTTGTGAGGCTACTTAATTAATTATGCACCACTATCCTTACTTCATTAATTCTCTTGTTATCTGCCGACAGCACATGAAACAGAAACTGTTCGTACCGGGTCTCTTCGCCCGAAGCGGGCAAATGGCTGAACAACTCAAGCAACAACCCTCCCAGCGATTCGCTGTCTCCCCGAACGTCATCAAACGTGGTGGCATCCACATCGAGTGCCCGGCACACATCGGTCAGGGGTAGTTTGCCTTCCGCAATGACCGTATGTTCGTCGACGCGCCGGAATCCGGTGGGTGTTTCATCGTCAAATTCATCGTTAATATCGCCAAAAATTTCCTCGATAATATCTTCCAGCGTAACCAGCCCGCGTGTGCCGCCATACTCATCGACCACAATGGCCATATGAACCCGCCGACGCTGGAAATCCTGCATCAGATCGTCTACTTTTTTAGTTTCGGGAATAAAAAACGCAGGCCGAAGCAAGGTTTGCCAGGCAAACGAGTCATCGCTATGAAGGTGGGGCAGTAAATCTTTTATGTATAGAATCCCTTCAATCTGGTCAATTGTCTCTTTATAAACCGGCACCCGCGAAAACCCTGATGCATTAATACGGCTCATTAATTCTGTGAATGTCAGATCGTTTTCAAAGGCCGTAATGTTAACCCGCGATTTCATGACCTGCCGGGCGGTTAAGTTGCTGAAATTCACGATTCCTTTCAGAATTTCGCGCTCCTCAACGGTGGTTTCGGCTCCGGTCAACTCCACGGCCTGATTCAGTTCTTCGACCGACAGTTTATACCCCCGTTTCGGAATCCGTTTGTCTAGCTGATTGCTTAAATTAACCAGCAGCGATGACAATGGGCGAAAAATGAGCAACGCAAACCGGGCGAGTGGCGTTGTCTGTCGGGCTACCTGCAGGCTGTTTTGGCTGGCAAAAACTTTAGGAATAATCTCGCCAAACAACACAATCACCAGCGTTAAGGCCAACGTTGTTGCTGAAAGCACAATGGCCGACGAATGGGCCAGTTGCGATAACTCCCAGGATAAATAGGTGACTATTACTACAATGGCAATGTTGAGCAGATTATTGAAAATGACCAGGGATGCTAACAACCGGCGGGGGCGGTCGAGCAGCGACATAATGCGTTGGTCGGCAAAGGTATTACTTTCGCGGCAGGTGGTACGGTCGTCGGGCGAGAGCGTAAAAAAAGCAACTTCTGTGGCTGAAACGAGCGAGGCCAGCGTAACTAACAGAAGCACCAAAGCGGCAACTGGGCCGAATGAAGTAAAATAGGTGCCCCAAACGTCGTCCGTCGGGAGCACCTGTCGAGGAAGAGGATCACTAAGGTCCATTCAGATCAGATTTGGTCCAGCAAAAGGGGTGGATTAGAAGGGTAAATCATCGTCACCACTATTGCCCTCAAAAGGCGTTGGTTCAGGTTCCCGGCGCGCCTGTTGTTTGGGTGGAGCGGCAGGCGCGGGTGCCGGAGCCGGAGAAGACTGCCGTTGTGGTTGTGTCTGTTGTTGCGGAGTAGCCGCCTGCTGACGAGGTGGTGCTTCATAGCCACCATCATTACCATCGTTGTTGGGCCGACTACCTATCAAGGTCATGTTCGTTACCCGAATCCGAAGAGTTGTACGGTCAACACCTTCCTTATCTTTCCAGGCTTCTGTACGAAGTTTTCCCTCAACATATACTTGACTGCCTTTTTTTAGGTATTGTTCGGCAATCTTGGCAAGATTATCCCACATCTCAATGCGATGCCACTCGGTCTGCTCAACACGTTCACCGTTCTTATTGTTGTAAGCTTCTGTTGTTGCGATGTTGAAGCGAGCTATCGTAGAGCCTCCGTCAAGATGTCGGATTTCGGGATCTGCACCCAAATTGCCGATCAATATAACTTTATTTACACCTGCCATTTTTTGGTTTTGGTTTTAAAACGATTAAATACATACTTTGGGTTTAGCGTACTAAAGTTACTGATTCTGGCTTACTTATCCAAACGACCAGCCAAATAATTTACGATTAGAACCGGCTTGGGTAGCGCCCGTACTTCATCAGGCAAATACCACATCAGCCCATCCGGCAATATTCCTGCTATTCTGTCGGGAACGTCGAACTCATAGAATAAAGCCCTGATTCGCTGATGCGAAAGCAATTGAGTGGCAGGCACCGGAGCCGCCGTTTGAAGCCCCCGCAACACCCAGTTTTCCAGTTGGCCAGTGAGGCCAAGGTCTCGTAGCACCGATGTTGGCTCGCCACCGGGCTGCCGGGCGGTTTCCACCAGAGCAAAGTCATACAACTGCTGCCATACATCGCGGGTGGTGCGTTCACGGAGAGCAAATCGACCGTGATTATGAAAGACAAAATAGTAAAAAAAACGCTCCCGCACGGCGGCTTTCTTCGCTTTCACGGGCAACAATTGCTGTCGCCCGGTCTGATAGGCCACACACTGTTGCTGCAACGGACAAAGCATACAATCGGGCGAAACAGGTGTACACTGAATGGCACCAAATTCCATAATTGCCTGGTTATATGTAGCCGGGTCTCGGGCATGCTGAATGAGCTGGAGAGCGAGGGCCACAAACGTTTTTTTTGCCGTAGTGGTGGTAATATCCTGATCGACTCCAAACACCCGCGCCAATACCCGATACACGTTTCCATCGACCACCGGCACTCGTTCACCAAAAGCAAACGACGCAATGGCAGCCGCCGTATAAACGCCGACTCCCTTCAATTTCAACAAGTTATGGTAGGAATCGGGAAAAACTCCTTTTAAATTTGTAGCCACCACCTTAGCGGTTTGATGTAGGTTGCGGGCGCGGGAATAATAACCCAAACCCTGCCAGAGCCGGAGTAGGTCGCGCTCATCGGCCTGGGCCATATCCGTTACCGTTGGATAAGCCGCCACAAAGCGTTCATAGTAGGGGAGTCCCTGAGCAACACGTGTTTGTTGGAGGATCACTTCGGAGAGCCAAATACGATATGGGTCGTGAGTGTGCCGCCAGGGAAGATTTCGCTTGTGATGCTCATACCAACCGACAAGGGTTTGTGCAAAATTGGATTCCTCCGCGAGGTTAAAGTCTGATAGTGAGGACAAAATAATAAGAGCAATAAGGCGTTAGGTGGAAAAACAGTAAAGCATACTTTTTGATTTTGGAAGGAAAAGGCTACCTTTGTACTCCCATTTTTGACACCTGAATTTTTCAAACAACATAGTAACCGTTAAAGTTTTAATCAGTCGTGACGAAAGCAGACGTAATCTCAGAAATCTCCGATAAGACCGGAATCGACAAGGCAGAAGTAACTTATACTTTGGAGACGTTTTTCTCCGTAGTAAAAGACTCATTAGCTAAAGAGGAGCCAATTTATGTGAGAGGGTTTGGCAGCTTCATCAATAAGAAGAGAGCGCAAAAGGTCGCCCGGAATATTTCCAAAAATACGGCCATGGTAATCGAAGAACACTTTATCCCCAGCTTCAAGCCGGCTAAAGTATTTGTCGAACAAGTCAAATCAAGCGTGAAAAACGCCACGGTTGAGTAAGATCAACTGCACCGTTTCATCCGGCGGACGAATTAATCCGCCGGATGAAATGTTTTTGATGGAAACGACCTCTTTCCAACCATGAACAAATCAATCCTGCTTGTTATCGGTCTTTCAGCTATGCTGACGGTTGGCTTATATAGCCTGCCTAAAGGCGTTGTTCTGAATGCCGATAAAAAGTTAAGTAGTCAAACGCCAGGTGGCCGAACGACTACGATTACAAAGCCGAATGAAACGCGGCAGGAAACAACAACCGAAATGGAGCATAATGCTCCATTGACGGCAGAACAACAACAAAAACGGTCGGCCTTGCTGTCTGCTTTTGTTAAAGCCGGGGAAACCGAAAAAGTCAAAACTGCCGGACTTCTTATCGACTTTTTCCGGTCGGTGAGCCGGTTCGACAGTGCTGCTTTTTATGCCGAACAACTGGCTGATAATCAACCTACTGAGGCAAATATGCTGCGGACGGGTGATTTGTATTTTGAAGCCTATGGGTTTGCTGTCGACGACAAAAAATCGGCTGGCCTGGGTCAGAAAACGCGGGATTTCTACCAGAAAGCTCTCGATAAAAACCCAAATCTGCTGTTGGCTAAGGCAAACATGGCGATGACTTATGTTAGCACGCAAACACCCATGCAGGGCATTATGTTGTTGCGTGAAGTGTTGCAGCAAGACCCGACTAACGAGGTTGCGCTGTTTAATTTGGGCCTGCTTTCGATGCGTTCCAATCAGTATGATCGGGCCATTGAGCGATTCCGGCAAATTCTGGCTGTTAACCCCAACAGCCGCAAAGCCCGCTTCTATCTGGGCGTTAGTTTAGTGGAAAAAGGGGAAAAAGTTGAAGCCCGGAAAGTATTTACTGAGGTGAAAGCCACGGAAAAAGATCCGCAAATTCTGGCTGCCGTGGAGGAGTTGGAAGAGCGAATGAAATAGGGTCGTCCGGGTGGGCGACCGACAAAATTTTTAATCATTAAAACACATTTACTATGCCTTGCGGTAAGAAAAGAAAACGCCACAAAATCGCTACTCACAAACGGAAGAAACGTCTCCGGAAGAATCGGCACAAGAAAAAATAGTTAAGAATTAACCGTTAGTAGTTAAAAGTTGGCTTGCTTACAAATAGGTATGCTCCCGCTAATTCTTAACTATTAACGGTTAATTCTTAACTACACAAAAGAAGCCCGTCATTACGAACGCGGCTTCTTTTTTATCTACATACGCCATCTCTAACCGTGTCTTCATCTGGTGAGTAATGAATTAGTTATCAGTTCGACTCAGAAAGGTGATCGGATTGCCCTCTTGCAGGACAAGAGGTTACTCGAATATCACACCGAAGAGTCCGACAGCAGCTTTACGGTTGGCGATCTGTACTTAGGAACAGTTAAGAAACTGTCATCGGGCCTCAATGCCGCTTTTGTGGACGTGGGGCACGAAAAAGACGGGTTTCTGCATTATCAGGATTTGGGACCGAATATTACGTCGTTCCTGAAACTCACTAAGGATGTTATCGCCAAGCGCGTTGATACCGGCCGGCTCAATAGCTTTAAGCTGGAGCCGGAAATCGAAAAAATCGGTAAAATCGATAAGGTATTAACCAAGGGTGCGCCGATTTTGGTGCAAATTGTCAAAGAACCTATTTCCACAAAAGGACCCCGGTTGTCGTGCGATATTTCTATTGCCGGCCGCTATTTAGTACTGGTTCCTTTCGCTAATGGAGTTAACCTGTCCAAAAAAATCACCGACCGGGCCGAGCGGAATCGTTTGCTCCGGCTTATGTCGTCGCTGAAGCCTCAAAATTTTGGTGTGATTGTCAGGACGGTTGCCGCCGGACGGGAGGTAGAAGAATTAGACCGCGACCTGCAAACGTCTCTTGAAAAATGGGACGTGGCCATGAAAGCGCTTCGTGATGCCAAACCCCGGGATCGGGTGTTGGGCGAAATGAACCGGGCTTCGTCTATTTTGCGCGATATGCTGAACGAATCATTCGACAGCATTACGGTGGACACGCGGGAAGCCTTTGACGATATTAAGCACTTTATTCACACAATTGCCCCCGAAAAGGAGAAAATTGTTAAGCTCCACATCGGGAAAAACAAGGTTTTTGAAGCCCTAGGACTTGAAAAACAATTGAAGTCACTCTTCGGACGGTCGGTGAGTTTGCCGGGTGGGGGATACCTCATCATTGAACACACCGAAGCGCTGCACGTGATCGACGTGAACAGCGGCAACAAGTCCAACTCCGAAGAGGATCAGGAAGCAACGGCAGTGAGCGTAAACCGCGAAGCCGCCAAAGAAATTGCCCGGCAACTGCGGTTACGCGATATGGGCGGCATTATTGTGATCGACTTCATTGACATGAAGCGAGCCGAAAACAAGAAATTGCTGTACGATCAGATGCGCAATGAAATGCACGCCGACCGGTCGAAGTACACGATTTTGCCCCTGACCAAGTTTGGTCTGATGCAGATTACCCGGCAGCGGGTTCGTCCCGAGATGAACGTGGCCACCCGCGAAACCTGCCCCACCTGCAACGGAACGGGCACGATTCAGGCGAGTGTGCTGGTGACAGACGTAATCGAGAACAATCTCGACTATATTCTGACCAAGCAAAACGAGCGGGGAATCAGCGTTATGCTGCACCCGTTTCTGCACGCTTACTTCAGCAAGGGCATGTTCTCGCGGCAGTGGCAGTGGTACATGAAATACAAAACCTGGGTTAAACTGGTCAAAGACAGTTCGCTGGGCATCATGGAATTCAAGTTCCTGACTAAAACCGGCGAAGAGATTGAAATTACGGCAGGGACTTAACATCCTGTCAAGCAACGAAAAGGGGAGCCTGTGAGGGTTCCCCCTTTTTGTTTATACCTCCACCTGATTAGCCGTAATGCGCTGTACGAAATTGGGGTATCCCAACGTGAAACTACCAGGAGCGATTTTTACCAGCCAGGATGGAGAACAGCAGAGCTAATCAATGCGCCGTTTTAACAGATCATATATGTCTTTTCTCGGACTTACTGCGACGATGGTAATGAGAATAATATTGTCTTCGATTGAATAGATAATCCGGTAATCGCCTGTATGCAGGCGAAATAATTTGTCGTATTCTTTGAGTTGTTTAATGCTCCCTGAACGGGGAGAATCAGCTAATCGGCTGATGGCTTTGATGATCTGCTGTTGGCTCTTTTTCGGCAGTTTGATTAAGTCGTTCAAGGCGGTTTCATCGTACTCGATCCGGTAGGTATTAGCCATAATGAGATTATCACATCCCCAACCGGGCTTTCACTTCCTCCGGCGAATACCGTGGGTTGTTTTGAGCCAGCCTATCCGTTGCCAGTTCACCATCTAACTGGTCTTCTAACTGCTGGTAGAACTCGTAGTCTTCGAATGAGATGACAGCAGCCACACTTTTGCCAGACCGAGTGATGATAGTAGCTTCCTTACCAAAAGCGGCTTTGCTAATGATTTCGGAGAAGTTCCTGCGTGCTTCCTGCGTACTGGTAACTGAGTTGCTCATGAGGAAAGAAAACTGTTTGTCTGTAATGAACACCCAATATAGATTGTAAGTTCTGTAC
>JAJAYX010000463.1 GCA_026785985.1 Rudanella sp.
AATACAACAAAAAGCCGGCCAGCGTCTACTCCTGCCAATACTCCAGCACCTGAACCCCGGAAAATTACTACCGTTGGTTCAGCCGAGGCCATGCACATAAATCGTAAAGTAGACGATCAATTGAGCGTCATCGGCGATAAAAACCGCTCCATTCGGTATGCACCGGGGTTCCGAATTCAGATCTATGTGGGTAATGAACGCTTGCGGGCCGAAAATGCAAAAATGCAGATCAATCAGAATTTCCCGGAATTAGCTCCTTATTTGTCTTATAACCAGCCTACTTATAAACTGAAAGTCGGCGACTTTATGCGACGAATCGATGCCGAACGCTATTTCGGTCAGATCAAGCAATTGATCAGTTCGGCTATGCTTCTACCAGATAAAATAGACGTTCACCGAAGCCTGTCAATAAAATAAGTGTAAACTGATTGGGTTTTAAGCGTAATTTTGGCCCAACATTCTTGAATAAATACTAAATTAAGTTTTCCGTTTTCCCATTAGATGTATGAAGAGAGCACTTATCACAGGCATTACCGGGCAAGACGGGGCTTACCTGGCCGAACTACTGCTGGAAAAAGGCTACGAGGTGCATGGCATTAAACGCCGGAGTTCGATGTTCAATACCCAGCGTATTGACCATATTTATAAAGATCCACACGAAACCAATGTTCGGTTTCATCTTCACTACGGCGATCTGGCCGATTCGACCAACATCATTCGGATCATCCAGGAAGTGCAACCCGACGAAATCTATAACCTGGGTGCTATGTCGCATGTGCGGGTGAGTTTCGACGAGCCTGAGTATACCGCTCAGGTGGATGGCATCGGCACACTTCGCATTCTGGAAGCAGTTCGGTTGCTGGGCCTGTCGGAGAAAACCCGCGTTTATCAGGCATCAACGTCCGAACTATACGGCGGTGTGCAGGGACACGCTCAATCGGAGTTGACTCCCTTTTATCCGCGTTCGCCTTATGCTGTGGCCAAACTTTATGGCTATTGGATCATCGTAAACTACCGGGAAGCCTACAACATGTATGCCTGCAACGGCATTTTGTTTAACCATGAGTCGCCGTTGCGGGGTGAAACATTCGTTACCCGCAAAATCACCCGCGCTGTTGCCCGCATTGGCCTTGGCTTGCAGGATAAAGTGTTTCTGGGCAACCTTAATGCACAACGCGACTGGGGTCATGCCAAAGATTATGTGGAGGCCATGTGGTTGATGCTGCAACAGGATAAGCCGGAAGACTTTGTGATTGCCACCGGAAAAACCACCCACATCCGCGATTTTGTGAAAATAGCTTTTGCCGAAATCGGCGTGGAAGTCGCTTTCCAGGGCGAGGGCATTCATGAAAAAGGGGTTGTTGTCAGTTCTACAAATCCAGAGTTTCCCGTTACCGTGGGTCAGGAGATTGTGGCCATCGACGAGCGTTATTTCCGCCCAACCGAAGTGGATTTACTACACGGCGACCCCACCAAAGCCATGACTAAATTAGGCTGGAAACCAAAATATGACTTAAAAGCATTGATCGAAGACATGGTTCAGGCCGACGTTGCCCTTTTCCGCAAAGACCAATTGCTGGAACAAAGCGGCCATCGGGTATTGAATTATTTTGAATAGAGTAGAACGGATAATGGGTACTGTTGAATGAATAATGGTTTTGCAACGAACTCATTATCCATTCTACAGTACCCATTATTCATTAAGAATGCCCCTTGCCATCATATCCGCTTCCATCGCCGTTCTGAGCGAGTCGAGGCCATTTTGGTTGGTGATTTTGCGGTGCGTATCGCGGTAATGAACCGCACTGATCTGATCGCGGAACATGAGTCGGAGTAGTTCACTGTAGAGGTGCAGCTTATCGTCGCCAAAGCCATAGCGAAGTTCGATTTGCTGGTAAGCCTCGAACTGCTTGTGCCTCCCCCGCAACAGGCGATCTTTCCTCCCAATGTTGGCTGTAACGTTCAGTTGGGCACCCGGAAACAGGGTCATTAACTCCCGTGTTGTTTCTTCGTCCACCACGGCCCGCATGGTCAGGCGCGTTGGCACCCATTCCTGAAGGGTAATATCGCCCCGCTCAAAAACAATTCGCATTTCCTGGCGATCCATGCGCCCCGTTTGGGTGAAGCCGTGGTAGAAATTGACCGTTTTAATACCCGTTTCGGCATCACCATATTCCACCGTGCAGTTCACCTGATCCTCAATGTCTGCGCTGTGTGGGCGTTTGGCAATCTGTGCCGCAACAACTTTACCCGCACCCAGCCATCCGGCAAACATATCGAAGAAGTGAACGCCGTGTTCTACAAAGATTCCCCCGCTTTTCGTGCGATCCCAAAACCAGTGTTCAGGCGAAAGTCCCTCGTCGCCCGCGTAGTTCTCAAAATAACCATGCAGAACCTCGCCCAGTAACTTCTTGTCGATCAGATATTTCACGCGCTCAAACATCGGGTTGTAGCGTTGCATGAGGTTGGTAACCATCAGCAAGCCTTTTTCGGCGGCTTTGTCGAGCATGGCCTGCCCCTGTTCGGGGTTCATGGCCAGGGGCTTTTCGCAGATAACGTGTTTGCCCGCATCCAGCGCCCGCATTGCCTGCTCGTAATGCAGAAAAGGGGGCGTGGCAATATAAATCAGATTAATGTCGGGGTGGTTGAGTAGTTCGTCGAGCGTGTCGAAGTGGTCAGCCCCAAAGCGTTTTGCAGTCGCCAAAGCCTCCTCCCGCTTCGACCCGGCAATGGCCACCAAACGCACATGGGGCAGGGCTGACGTTCCAGACTGCATAAATTGCTGCACGGCAAACAGGCCGAACCCGCCCATGCCAATAACCCCTAAGCCAATAGTGGGTAAATGCTCCCCAACCGACGGTGAGTCTGGCTGATTTGCTGAAGTTTCATAGTCCATAACGTGACGGTTGATTCTATACCTACAACACGCCAGACGTGGAAGTGTTAGGGTTTCGGAATTAACTGATACCGGTCATTGGCCATGAGTTTCTCGAAGAGTTGCACCGTAGCAGCCGCGTCGCCGTGGGCGCGGTGTCGGTTGCTGACCGGAATATCGAGCGAATAACAGAGTTTACCAAGGCTGTAGGAAGGAAGGCCGGGGAAGATTTTACGACTCATGCGGACTGTACACAGCGTTCGGCGAAGAAACGGATGACCGGCCCAGCCAAGTTCTTTTTTCAGAAAGTTGAAGTCGAACGAGACGTTATGGGCAATGAAAATGGCTCCTTCTGACACCCGAAGTATGTCGGGAGCCACGGCTTCAAAACGGGGCGCATTGGCCACCATCTGATTAGAAATGCCCGTTAACTGCCGAATAAACGGCGGAATTGGGCAGTCGGGGTTTAACAGCGTATGGAACGAATCGACAACCTCGTGGCCATCATGGCGGAACATAGCAATTTCGGTGATCCGGGTGGGTCCCTTGACTCCGCCGGTCGTTTCAACATCAACGATACAGTACACGCCCTAAAGTTACGGCTTTAGCGCGATGCCTGCAACAACCGGGCAGTTACCCCCTGCCGAATTACATGGAGCGTTTGCGTGAGCGCGTAATCCCGACCATGCACTAAATCGTCGTAAGTACGTGCCGCTTTATAATCAGGCTCCACAGTGAATCCGTTGGCGCGGGCGGGGTTGACGGCATGGGTCAGTTTTTTAAGGGGAATTCGAACCTGAATCCGCGAATAGGGCAACGTGACCGTTTTGAAATGACCAGCGAAGTCACCCCAATAAGCACCTCCGCAAGCTTCGCCCACAAAGGTTCCAACTCCGGCATCGAGCGATTTGGCCAGTACGGATGTTGCCGCCGAAAATGAAGCCCCATTCATCAGAAAATACAGGTTTCCCTTATAAGCCAGCTTCCCGACGGGCCGGAACCGACGTTTATGCGAGCGACTGGCAAAGCCCCCCCGCCCGTCGCGCTTGTAGTGCATGGAGAACTGAAGAGCCGAAAATGGATTCCAGCGGGTCACTAACTCATCGCGGGCGGCTCCTTTCATTTGCTCCCGTTGCATAATGGCGAACCGCTTTGGCATCCAGTATTTCAATAAACGTGCTGAATTCAGTACTATACCACCTCCATTTTGCTGCATGTCAATAATCAGATTATCAACATGTTGACTCTGAATCTGTTTGAACGCCCGCCTTAGCCGATGCTTGAATACCAATTGGAACGGGTCGTTTCGTTTGGGTCCCATAAAGGTTGAAACG
>JAJAYX010000464.1 GCA_026785985.1 Rudanella sp.
AATACAAATCGGCATCTTCGGGCGATTCGGCAATGCCCATCTGGACAATGTCGTTAGCCTTGTCGAAGTTACCCTGATCAAACGGCACCAACGACCAAACCAAATAAACGTCGGGGTTTGTTGACTCAACCTGAGCCGCCTTCTCGAACGCTTCCACGCTCGAAATCACGTTGCCAATTTTGTACTCTGTTTCGGCTAGAGCAAGGTAATACTCTGCGTTGTTGTCATTTAGCTTAATGGCCTTCTGAATAAACGGCAGGGCTTCATACCACTTTCCCGACTCGCTCAAACACACCCCAATGCCATACCAGGCCTCGTCCCACATATTGTCCAGGCGGACGGCTTCGCGGTATTCCTTGATGGCTTCGGGCAGGCGATCCTGTTTCTCCAAACTGGCTCCCAGATGGCAAAATGTATCGGCCGTGGGTTCCTCATGTTTCAGCGTCAACCGATAACACTCCTCAGCCTTATCAAACTGCCCCAGATTCATGAGCGTGTTTCCCCAATTGAAGTGGGCCGACGCAAAATCGTCTTTAATCAGCGTGGCATATTCATAAGCCTCTGCCGCTTCCTCAAACTGCATCAGCTTGCTGTAGGCAATGCCGAGGTTATACCACGCATTATAGGAATACGGATCCTTGTCAATCAGTTGTTTGTAATAGGGCAGGCTCGTTTCCAGTTCGCCCGTCACATCATAACAGAACGACAACTCATAGAGCGCGTTCTCATTGTCCATGTTCAGGGCTATTGCCTTTTTATAATGGTTGATGGCTTCGGGATATTTACCCCAATTCTGGTAACTCTGGCCAATCTGAAAATAGATGTCGTCTTTGTCGTCGGTATTGTCGAGCATTTCTTCCAGCACCTGCACCGACTCTTCAAACCGCCCGGCCATACTCAGCACCGTACCCTGCATATATTGCACATCTAAGTCGCCGGGGTTAAATAGCCCCGCCCGGTCAAGCAGTTCAAGCGATTCATCGAAGCGGTTGAAGTTTGCCAGAATCTGTGCTTTATCAAGCATCAGTTCCAGGGCGTAGGGGAAGTTTTCAAGGCCAGCTTCGGCTGCCTGAAAGGCTTTTTCGAGGTTTCCCTCGCCCAAATAATGCTCAACGAAACGCTCATAGACATCGAGGTCGAAAAATTGACGCTCCTGCCGAACCAGCATCTGTTCAAACCGCTGGAGAGAATCGTTTATATCACCTTCTCGTTCGTCAAACTCTTGCTCCATGTTGAGTCTTCAATGGGTTATGTGGTGGGGATAGGGGCCGCACCACGGGCGCGAACTATCCCAAAACTGTAAGAAATATAAGCACAAAATATATACGCCCAACGCCCCACCCTAAAAAATTACAGCCCGGCATAGGCACGGCCCGAGCGCGTGAGGGTTTCTGAAAGCGGGCGATACTGAAAATCAATTGTTTTTGTGATCTTCTGTCCATCAAACGCATACAGCGAACTCGCCGAGCGAGCCGTTTCGCGAGTGATGAGTGGAGTGCCGCCCGTGAGCCAGGCTCGCACGGCCTCCACTGGCCAAAGCAGGTGAGTTAGTACGGGCGGCATCCGCGTTCGGGGCGGTCGCTTGTGCAATACGGCCGCCATCTGTTCTAACAATTCTTTGTATGGAATCGTGCCAGCGTTCAGGATGAAGCGTTCATTAGTGACAGAATCGGTCTCCATGAGCTGGAAAAGGCTTTCGGCCACATCCTGCACATCCACATAATTGACTAATCCCGCCGGGTAAAAGGGTTTTTCGTCATACACATATTTGAACAACTGCACACTGCTTCGGGTCCAGTCGCCCTCGCCCAGCACAATGCTTGGGTTGACCATCACCACCGAAAGGCCCTCGGCCCCACCCCGCCAAACTTCCAGTTCGGCCCGGTACTTGCTCTTGGCGTATTCCGAATTGTTAGGCGAATCTTCCCATTTCCGGTCTTCATCAAGTCGCACCGGTTCCGTTGACCCGCCTTTATTGTCGGGCCTCCCCAGCGCGGCCACCGAACTCACGTAGCCCAGCTTTCGGATGTTCGCTTTCAGGCAAACGTTCACCACGTTGGCGGTTCCCTCGGCATTGATGTGGCCCATTCGTTCGTGGTCTTTGGGCGAAAACGACACCACAGCAGCCGCATGAATCACGTCGAGGTTGCCGGGGTCGCGTCCGACATACATAGCCGACTCGAGCGAAGGAATATCCATAATGTCGCCTTCATGCCAGGTGATTTGGTCGGCCACATCAGCCAGCAGACCAACATTACCTTTGGCGCGGGTCAGGGCTTCTACCCGGTAGCCAGCCGCCAAATAATGCCGGGCAATGTGCGAACCAACGAAACCCGTGGCGCCGGTAATAAAAACGGTTCTAAGGGGTAAGCTCATGGAGAATACGTTGAAGAGTTAAGAAGCCGGGTGCCTCACGTTCGCGGAGATCATTCAGAAGGCGTAACGGATGTTATCTTTTATTAAGAAATCGTCATAGAAATCACCCCCCAACATCCCCAACCCCTCCAGAATATTCGACTTTCCCACATTCGGCTTGCCAATGAATATGTTCACCCGCTTGCAATCGAGCCGCAGGTCTTTGATTGATTTAAAATTTTTGATTTCAACCCAGCTAAGGAAATTACTGGTATCCTCTTTCGTGTTATCCATAGCGATTCAGCCCTGTTTCTGTAAACTTAACAATCGTCGGCCCTGAATTGCTAATTTTGCGCTAAAATCAGTGGA
>JAJAYX010000465.1 GCA_026785985.1 Rudanella sp.
AAAGGTTTTGAAATAGCGGGCAGCGACCAGAAATTCTACTACGCCCGCGCTGAAATTCAGGGCAATACTGTGGTCGTTTATTGTCCCGAAGTAACTGGCCCCGTGGCTGTTCGCTACGGCTGGGCCGACGATAATGGCGACGTAAACCTCTATAATAAAGAAGGCTTTCCCGCCGTCCCCTTCCGCACCGATACGTGGGAAGGGATAACAGAAGGGAAGAGGTTTTGATCACGGCACCGGGTCATGACCATGCCCACCCCAGGGGTGGCAACGGCTCATACGTTTCAGGCCCATCCAGCCCCCGCGCATGGCCCCATGCTTTTGCACCGCCTGAATCATATACTGTGAACAGGTAGGGGTATAGCGGCAGGCGTTGGGCAGAAACGGCGAAACCGCCCCCTGATAGAAGCGCACCAACCAAATTAGTAGTAGTTTCATGGTTCAGGATATTATCTTTGCCCGTCATCAAAACCCCAACGGTTCCGAAAACAATCCGTTATGCACAAATACATTATTTGGGATATCAATCCTGAAATTTTTTCAATTGGCCCACTTTCCATTCGCTGGTATGGTCTGCTGTTCGCGCTGGGTTTCCTGGTCGGTATGCAGATTATCACGTACATTTTCAAAAAAGAAGGTAAACCCGAAACGGATACCGACACCCTCCTGATTTATATGGTCATTTCGACGGTTTTGGGTGCCCGGCTGGGTCATTTTATTTTCTACGAACCCGAAGCCTTTCTGAAAAACCCACTCCAGGTGCTGTTGCCGCCCTTTGCGGGTTTAGCCAGCCACGGCGCAATCATCAGTATTTTGCTGGCTTTGTGGTTGTATTCGCGCCGGAAAGGAAGCATTACCACGGGTCAAACATTTCTGTGGGTAACCGACCGTATTGTGATTGCAGTGGCCTTGTCGGGGGCTTTCATCCGGTTGGGAAACCTGATGAACTCCGAAATTATTGGCCGACCCACCGATCTTCCGTGGGGGTTTGTGTTCATGAACGCCGATTATCGGGGCATCACCGACGTGGTGAGCTTGCAAAAAATCCCGCGCCACCCGTCTCAGCTTTACGAATCGCTCTCGTGTTTGGTACTGTTTCTCTTCCTGTTCTGGTTCTGGAATAAATACAAAGAGAAAACGCCACGGGGCAGCATGTTGGGCATTTTCCTGATCTGGGTATTCTCACTTCGTTTTCTCTACGAATACACAAAAGAGAATCAGGTGGCGTTCGAGAACAACCTGTTCCTCAACATGGGCCAGATTCTGAGTATCCCGGCGGTGCTAATGGGGATTTTCTTCCTGGTGAAAGCCTACCGAAACAAGCCGGGGGGGGCATAAAAAAAGGGGACACTTAATCGGTGTCCCCTTTTTTTTATCCTTTCAAAAAACTCGATTCCCGTAAATATGTAGGGTCGGGGGAGTAAATAAACAGGCAGGTACCGCCCTGAATTACCTTGATGATGGGGGTACAAATAGCATTCGGTACGGCGGGGCAACCCTGACTCCAGCCCAAGCGTCCCGTAACCCGGATGGTATCTTCGCTCACATAGTTAGCTCCGTGGAACACAATGGTGCGGTCGAAGGCGTTGTTGTTGATGCCCGGTTCAAGGCCCTTGAGTTTGAGCGACAAACCGTGTTTACCTTTATAGGCCCCCATTGTCTTATAAAATCCCAAACTCGATTGATTCGAGGAAACCTCGTTGGAGAACTGCCGGGCTAATCGGTCGCCGGAGTTGCGCCCATGCGCCACGTAGGTATGGAACAGCAATTTCTGGTTGGCTAAGTCGATCACATACAACCGCTTGCTGGTTGAAGGCTGACTCATGTCGGCTATTGAGATGATGCTTGGTTGTTTGGGCATATTCTGAATACCCACCAAAGCATATTCAAACGCCAGGCGCGACAAGCCAACTTTCGATAAACGGAGCTGATCGTATATCGACGACCAGGTGGCAGTTCGGGGCGTTACGGGATTCCGCCCATAAATCAGTAAACTACAAAAAAGTAGAGTTAGTAGAGCAATATGTTTCATGGTTACGTTTGTCGGCGGGTTAGCAGACCGAAACGGATAGGCAATACACTGGGAAAGCATTTCGTCAGCTGCAAAACTCTTATCCGGCTAATGCGTTGTTTAGACGGGAAGAAGAGGGAAAGGCAACAAGAACAGGTAATTAAATTTACTAAAATAACATATGTCTTATCCTGTTCTTTGCCCAACAAACAGAGAACCAATGATATGAACACGAACCCCGAAGAAGAATATAACCCCGCCGACGATGATAACCAGGGTGTGGTACAGTTGATGGCGCAGGCAGAAGAGGCCACGCAGGATATGGGTGTGGAACAGGCTCCGCAAATGGATCCGACAAATAGTGATGAGTGATGAACGAGCGAGATAAATCTCGCGCCAGCTACTTATCGTTCATCATTTATCACTTATTTGCCCGTCGTAGCGGTGGCTTTGCTGAGGTCGGCGGCCCGGTGAATGGCTTTGCGGACACGGGCGTAGGTGCCACAGCGGCATAAGTTCCCCTGCATGGCCGTGTCGATGTCGGCATCGGTGGGGTTGGGTTTGGCTTTGAGCAGGGCAACCGCGCTCATAATCTGTCCGGATTGGCAATAGCCACATTGTGGAACCTGCTCTTCGATCCAGGCTTGCTGCACAGCGTGGAGGTTGGCTTCGGTGCCAATGCCTTCGATGGTCGTAATTTTTTTGTTGGCCACCGTCGAAACGGGGGTCACACACGAGCGGGTGGCTACCCCGTTGATGTGAACCGTGCAGGAACCACACTGCGCCATGCCACAGCCAAACTTGGTGCCTTTCAGGCCTACCACATCGCGAATAGCCCAAAGCAGGGGCATTTGGGGGTCGGTGTTGAGGGTATGCTTTTTGCCGTTGATCGTAAGCGCGATGGTCGCCATAGTACAAGTATGATTTCTGTTCTGTAAAGGTATTATTATTGGGCAAAAGAGAAAAGGCCAAAGACAACAGACCCCCTTAAATGTGTTTTGTCTTTTCTATTGTCTCAAAAAGCAAACCCCTGTCAATCATGACTCCAACCAACCCAACTGTCACCTTAAACAACCACCGCCACCGATTCGAGCTGGAAACCGACGGCAAAATCTCTATTGTCGAATTTCGCCAGGTCGACGATGAGACCCTGGCTCTGACGCACACCGAAGTCCACCCCGATCTGGAAGGAAAAGGTGTTGGATCAACCCTAATAAAGGGCGTTTTAGAATACACTGAACAGAACAGTCGGCAGATTGTACCGCTTTGTTCGTTCGTAGCGGCTTACATCGGGCGACACCCTGAGTGGCAGCACCTTGTCTCGAAGGCATATTCGGTGACTGATTTTTGAGGTTTTTATTAAGCTGACTGAGATTTACTGAAAAAACGCAGAACAAGGTATGAGAAACGAAATAGTAGCCTATTTGTCCAAATACACTTCGATATCCGATGAGCTTATTGACGTTATCACAAAGACTACGATCATCAATAGCTTCAAAAAAGGGACTTTGCTTTTAAAAGAAGGCGATATACCAAACGAAAGTTATTTTATCCTGAAAGGCTGCATCCGAAGCTACATCGTCAAAGAGGGAGAGGAAAAAACAATAGACTTTTATACGGAAGAGCAAGCTGCTTCGCCGTTGAACTTTGGGAAAAATAGCCCATCGGAGCATTATTTAGAGTGTATCGAAGATACTACCGTAAGCATCAATACCCCAGGGCATGAACAGGAGATGTTCAGGAAATATCCCCAATTTGAATCCGTTTGCCGGATTATGTCCGAGGTAATGCTGGTCAATTATCGGGAATCGCTGGCCAATTATAAGACAACCACCCCCGAAGATCGCTATTTAAGTTTACTGAAAAACAGGCCTGATTTAGTCCGGCGGGTTCCCCTGTACCAGTTGTCGAGCTACATCGGCGTTAAACCGGAGTCTCTAAGCCGGATAAGGAAGCGAATAAGTAAAAAATAAGGGGCATCCGATGGTTCTTAACCAAAGTCAAGAATCATCGGATTGGCACGCGGTAGGTTTGCATCGAAATAAAACGTTTAATGCAAATTTATAAAACACACATTCAGTCTTCTGCTGGCAATGGTGGTCTGCACGGTTGATTTTGCCTACGGTCAGGCCCGGCAACGAGATATCCTCCCATACAGGCACTTTATGGGCACATCGCTTTGGTCTATTCGTAATCTGTTCCCCGAATCAGCCGATTTTTATGAGCTGGATTACGGCTATCGTATCACCGGAAACGATGCGCTGATTGTCAGGGCAATTACCTGGAAATACATAGCTCCGTTGGGTATTCCTTATGGCCCGTCATTTGAAGCCAAAGAAGAAAATTATCCGGGGTATGTAAGAGCTTTTGGGCTGGGTATTGGCTATCAGCGTTTTGTTTGGAAAGGCTTATTTGCAGCCATTCACGCTATCCCTTTTTTACAAACTATGCATGAAACAGGGCAAGCAAAAACTCAAAAAGGGTTCCAGCTTTTTTTACAGGCACAAACAGGCTATCGAGTCAATTTTTCCCGTCAACGATTTTATATCGAACCTTCTGTGGCGTTCAACCACTGGCCTGTAAATACCAATCTTCCTGCGTCTTTTGTACCAAAAGAGCACAAATGGCCGAACTATTTCCTGTTTGAACCCCATTTGAAT
>JAJAYX010000466.1 GCA_026785985.1 Rudanella sp.
GGCTTATCTTAGAGGCATGAACAGACGGAATTTTATCAGGAACAGCTCATTGGTCGGTATTGCGGCTACGTCGGTGGCGGTAACGGCCTGTGCGAACGACAAACAGACAGGCTCCGAAAAAGATACGACTACCTTCACCGATGACTTTGAACTGAATGAGTTGACCGTTGGCGACCTGCAAAAAAAGATGCAGTCGGGGCAGTACACCTCGGAGGCCCTTGCCAACCTTTATCTGGATCGAATCCTGGCAATTGATAAAAAAGGGCCGGGTCTGAATTCGGTGATCGAAGTAAACCCCGATGCGCTGAAAATTGCCAGTGCGATGGATCAGGAGCGAAAGGCCGGTAAAATTCGGGGGCCGCTGCATGGCATCCCCATCCTGATAAAAGACAATATCGACACGGGCGATCAACAGATGACCACCGCCGGTTCGCTGGCGCTGGAAGGCCACAAAGCGGCTAGAGATGCGTTTGTGGTGGGCAGGTTGCGGGAGGCCGGGGCCGTGATTCTGGGCAAAACTAACCTCAGCGAATGGGCCAATTTTCGGTCAACCCGGTCGAGCAGTGGGTGGAGTAGCCGGGGCGGGCAAACGCGAAACCCCTATGTGCTGGATCGCAGCCCGTGCGGGTCCAGTTCGGGGTCGGGGGCGGCAGTGGCGGCCAACCTCTGCGCCGTGGCCGTTGGCACCGAAACGGATGGCTCCGTAATTGCGCCCTCGTCGTTTTGTGGGTTGGTGGGCATGAAGCCAACGGTCTGATTAGTGAGCCGTAGCGGGATTATTCCCATCTCCAAAACGCAGGACACCGCCGGGCCGATGACCCGAACCGTCACGGACGCGGCTATTCTGCTGGGAGCCATGACGGGCGTTGACCCGGCGTATGCCTTCACAGCAGAAAGCACCGGCAAAGCAGCCACCGACTACACGACGTTTCTGAACGCGGCTGGTTTGTCGGGCAAGCGGATTGGGGTGGAGAAATCGTTTCTGAGGGGTCATGAAGGCGTGGTTGGTCTATATAAAGAAGCCATCGGGGTACTGAAAAAACAGGGAGCAACTATTGTCGAAATCGACCTGCTCAAAAGCCTCAGCGACATTGGCGGGGCCGAATTGACGGTGTTGCACTACGAGTTCAAAGAGGGGGTAAACAAGTATCTGTCCACGGCCAACGCGGGCGTGAAAACCCTGGCCGACGTGATTGCCTTCAACACCAAAAACGAGGCCAAAGCCATGCCGTTTTTCAAACAGGAAATACTGGAAGCCAGCGAGGCCAAAGGTGGATTGTCCGGCAAAGAATATACCGATGCACTGGCCAAAACCCACAGTTCACGGCAACGGATCGACACGCTGATGGCCGCCCAAACGTTAGATGCTATTTGCGGCACGAGCATTGGTTTTGCGGGCTGCATCGACCCGGTCAACGGCGACTATGATACCGGGTTTTATTTCTGCCCACCGGCGGCAATGGCTGGCTATCCGCACATTACCGTGCCAATGGGAACGGTGCATGGTCTGCCCGTTGGCTTCTCGTTCATCGCCGGGGCCTACCAGGAAGGGCCGCTGCTGACGCTCGCCTACGCCTATGAGCAAGCCTCGAAAAAACGAATAAAGCCAACGTTTATGAAGTCGCTGGTTCCGGGGTGATGGAGTGTATAATAAGCGTATCAATATAACTAATTCCATGAAAAAATCACTACTTCTCTTCTTCGCTATCACCTCGTTGGTTAGCTACTTAGCCAATGCCCAACAGCCGAAAACTACGGCGTCGCCAACCGTTAATTCTGCCCTGTATGAAGGCATCCGCTGGCGCGAACTGGGGCCGTTTCGGGGTGGTCGTTCCTGCACCGTGACGGGTGTGCCGGGTAACCCTAACTTGTATTATATGGGCAGTGTGGGTGGTGGCGTATGGCGCACCACCGATGCCGGGCAAACGTGGGGAAACATCACGGATGCCTATTTTGGTGGTACTATTGGGGCCGTGACCGTGGCCGAAAGCGACCCCAACGTGATCTATGTGGGCGAGGGCGAGCAAACCCTGCGCAACAATGTGGCTTCCGGTTCGGGTCTCTGGAAATCGATGGATGCCGGGACAAGCTGGAAATCGATTGGCCTGACCGACTCAAAGCACATTGCCCGGATTCGGGTTCACCCCAAAAACGCCGATGTGGTGTACGTCGCGGCTATGGGAAACCTCTGGAAGCCCAACGCTATGCGGGGTGTTTTTCGGAGCACCGACGGCGGGCAAACGTGGAAAAAGATCCTGTATATTAACGAGAAAGCCGGTGCCGCCGATCTGATTCTGGACCCCAACAATCCGCGCATCATGTACGCCAGCACCTGGAACATGTCGCGCAATGGCTACCGGATGGACAGCGGTGGCCCCGACTCCAAACTCTGGAAAAGCACCGATGGGCGCGACACCTGGGAAAACCTGTCCGACAAAACCGGGATGCCCAAAGGCATCAACGGCATTATTGGCGTCACGATTTCGCCCAAAAACTCGAACCGGGTGTGGGCCATCATCGAAAACTCGGAGGCTCCCGGCGTGTATCGGTCGGATGATGCGGGGAAGACCTGGGCACGCATCAATCAGGATCGGGCTTTGTTGCAGCGGGCCTGGTATTATTGCCGGATTTATGCCGATTCGCAAAACGAAGATTTGGTGTATGTGATGAACGTGAGCTACGGCATCTCGAAAGATGGTGGTAAAACATTTGAACTCAAAAATGCCCCCCACGGCGACCACCACGACCTTTGGATTGACCCCGACAATAACCAGCGCATGATTATTGGCGACGATGGGGGAGGGCAGGTGTCCACCGATGGCGGCAACAACTGGACTACTTACCACAACCAACCCACGGCCCAGTTTTACCGGGTCTCGACCGACAATGCGTTCCCGTATCGCATCTACGGTGCCCAACAGGACAACAGCAGCGTTCGGATTGCGCACCGGACGGGAAGCTCTGCCGTGACCGAAAAAGACTGGACAGCTCTGGCCATCGGCGAGAGTGCCCACCTCGCGCCCGACCCGCTGCACCCCGAGGTGGTGTTTGGGGGCGACTACAAAGGCTATATGACCATGCAGGACATTGCCACCGGGCAGGAACGCTCTACCAACGTCTATCCCGACCTGCCGGCCGGTTCGGGGGCCGACGCGATGAAATACCGTTTCAACTGGAACTACCCCGTATTTTTCAGCCCGCATAACCCGAAGAAACTCTACGCAGGGTCTAACCACCTGCACGTCAGCCTGAACGGGGGCTAAAGTTGGGCCGTAATCAGCCCCGATCTGTCGCGGGGGGCACCGGAAACCATCAAATCGTCGGGGGGATTGATTACGCAGGACAATAC
>JAJAYX010000467.1 GCA_026785985.1 Rudanella sp.
CAGCCCTGATAGGCAATTTTGAGGTATTCTTCGGCTAAGGCGTTGAGGTCAGTGGGTCGTTTCTCACCAGTCGATGTACGCGAGTGTTCGAGCATGCCTTTAACGATGGCTGATGCCCTGCCGCCGTGATGGGTGATTTTTAAATGTTGAAAACTCAGTACGGGTATTCATTCAGCCATTGCCAAAAGTTTTCCTGATGAATAATTTTCGTTTCAACAGGTTGATAATTTTCTATGAATGCTTGTGGAAACTTTGCTTTCGCAGCCGGATTCCATTTGAATTCAAAGGCGTAAATTTTTCCGTCAATTTCTTCTACGTAATCAATTTCGGCTTGTTGTTTATTTCGCCAAAAATAAGTACGCCCATAAAAACCATGATAAGCCAATAGTTTTTTACGCTCTGCCATCAAAAAATTCTCCCACAAAGCTCCTATGTCGGTTCGGGCTACGATGGGGCTAAAATTGCCGATGAGCGCATTTCTGATGCCATTGTCATAAAAATAAATCTTTTTCTTTGTGCTTATTTCATTGCGCTCATTTCTGCTTATTGTTCCCAAACGAAACACGACAAAGACTTGCTCTAACAAAGAAATGTAATTGTCCACTGTTTTTACATCTGCTGATACCAAATTGGCCAATTCATTGAGCGATACTTCATTGCCTACTTGCAAAGCCAGCGCTTTCAAAATCTTTTCTAATAATTGTGGCCTTTTTAAGCCGACCAACGCCAACACATCTTTGTATAAATAACTACTGGCAATATTGCTGAGTATTTCTCGGGCATCAAGGATATTGGTGACCACTTCGGGGTACGTGCCATAGACCAAATAGTGAGGAATGAGCTGCAAATACTGCGGAATGCCCTGATAAGCCATTAACTCGGCGCAACTAATGGGATACAAGAAATATTCCCATTTCCGCCCCGTCAATGGCTCCTGGGTTTTGTCGGCAATGGTGAGTGAAGATGAGCCTGTAACCATAAATTGAATACCCAGTTCGGCATCAATGAGTTGTTTGCAAATTAGACCCACGTTTTCAATCATTTGGGCCTCATCCAAAATCACTACTTTTTTATGGCCAAAACTTTGTTTCAGAGCCTCAATATTGTCCATTGACCACAAGGATTTTGTAATGATGTGATCGCCATTGAAATACTCAAATTCTTCCTGTAAACTATGGGCAAATGCTTTTGCCAGGGTGGTTTTCCCCACTTGCCGTGGCCCAAAGATCAGAAGGGCTTTTTTATAATCTACTCGCTGTGCTAATCGTTTTTGAAGCGTTCGCTGTATCATGGCATTCCTCAGGTTTGATACTAATACAGATTCTATTCTACAAAAGTAATGCTTTTTATGGAATAGAATCTGTATTCGTTAGACAAATGGTGTCAAATCGGAAGCTCTACCACCAACTCGGTGCCTTCTCCAAGCACACTTTCCACCGTGAGCGCTCCGCCATGCCCTTTGGTCACAATGTCATAGCTTAAACTCAGACCTAGGCCCGTGCCTTCGCCCGTGGGTTTGGTGGTAAAAAAGGGCTGGAAAATCTTGGCCTTCACCGCGTCGGGAATGCCCGTGCCGTTGTCGCGGACCCGGAGTTGAATCGTGTTGTCCAGCCGTTCGGTAGTCAGCCAAATCGTTGGTTTATACCCAGCCAGTTCATGGCGGCTTCGCTCCGAAACGGCGTAAAACCCATTGTTGAACAGGTTCAGCAACACCCGGCCAATGTCTGACGGTACGACCGAAACCCGGCCCAAATCGGGGTCAAAGTCAGTAATTAGCTCGCAATTGAAATCTTTGAGCTTACTTCTCAGTCCTTGATACGCCAATCGTAAATACTCATCGGCCAGGGCATTCAGGTTGGTGGGTTGGCGTTCGCCGGTGCTACTGCGGGAGTGTTCGAGCATGCCGCGCACGATAGCCGAAGCCCGCCCGCCGTGGTGGGTAATTTTTTGCAGGTTCTGCTTCAAATCGCCCAGTAATTCGGCTTCCAGTTCGGGGTCGCGGTCGGGTTTGAGTTGTTCCTCTTCGAGTTCAGTGACCAGTTCGGCCCTTACTTCTGAGAAGTTGTTGACGAAGTTGAGCGGATTCTGAATCTCGTGGGCGATGCCTGCGGTGAGTTCCCCCAATGAAGCCATCTTTTCCTTCTGAATCAGTTGAGCCTGGGTAGCCTTCAGTTCCGTCAACGTTATATCGACACGAGACTTGGCCTCTTCTAACTGCCGGAAATCCTCGTAGCGGGCGTAGGCCACCGAAAACGCGTCGGCCAGCGATTGGGTCAAATCCATCTGGCTAAGGGTCAACGGGTCCAGACTGCCCACGTACAACATGCCCTGTTTGAAGGGGACAAACTGTAAGCTGAAGGCCTCCTTCACCTCGTCAACCACTTCATACTCCTGGAGCGAGTCAATCTGGCCCTCTTCCACCATCGAGGTGGCCCACTGCTGAAGCTGGTCATGACTCCAGCGGTCGGTGTAGGTGCGTTGGTACTGCCAGTTCTCAACAATCTGCCAACTGTTCTCGGTCTGGTCGATGGGCAGGTTGAGCTGGGTACGGGATTGGCCGTCGGGGGTGGAAAGAAAGGCCTGAATACGTTGCTGGGCTTCATTGACGATGAAGACCCCACAGCGGAAGAAAGGTACTTGAAGGGTAGTCAGTTCAGCCCAGATCTCCGCCAAGAGTACCAATCCAGAGCACCCGCCCGGGCGCATGTGGGTCGGCCAG
>JAJAYX010000468.1 GCA_026785985.1 Rudanella sp.
CGCTGGGCGAATGCGTGATTAGCCTGGATGCGGATGGTCAACACCCCCCGTATTTGATTCCTCACCTGATCGAACACTGGCAACAGGGCTACGATGTGGTCACCACGCGTCGGCTACCGGACCCAACGTTGCCCGCTTCCAAGCGGCTCACCTCCACGCTTTTTTACCGGGTGCTTCGCCAGGTGTCGCGACTGAATCTTCAGGAAGGGGAAGCGGATTTCCGACTGCTGGACCGCAAAGTGATCGAAGCACTTCGGCAACACCGGGAAACGGATTTGTTTTTGCGGGGCACGGTTGCCTGGATGGGGTTCCGGCAACTGACTATACCCTATCAGCCCGCTACCCGGTTTGCGGGGCAAACAAAGTATTCTATCGGAAAAATGATGCGGCTGGCCCTGTCGGGCATTACCTCGTTTACCACCCGGCCGCTGTACCTGTCGGTCGTAGTAGGCCTTGCGATGTCGGTCTTTTCCGGGCTGTATGGACTGGTGGTGCTGTACGAAAAATACTTCACCAACCGCACCGTATCGGGCTGGACCTCCATTGTGCTGCTGATTCTGCTCCTCGGTGGATTTCAGTTTATCATGATGGGTATTATTGGTGTCTACCTGGGAAAAACGTTTGAGGAAGCCCAAGGCCGGCCCCCGTATCTGATTGCCCAAACAAGTGAGTTAATGGCAAGCCATTCCTACGCATGGACACAGCCCGCCGAATCATTAGTCTGACGGTCGATGTGGAGGAGTTCGACACGGCCCTCGACTATGGCTACCCCCTGCTGCTGGAAGAGCAAATTGCCCTCTCCACAAGCGGGCTTCGTCCGTTGATGGAACGCTTGGACGAACACTGGATACCCGCTACCCTCTTTACCACAGCAACCTACGCGCTGAACGAATGGAAACTGATGAGAGAATTGGGTCAATTCCATGAGGTAGCCTCGCATGGCTTCCGCCACGGTTCGCTTGGCCCGGGCGACTTGCTGGCTTCGCGGCTGGCCCTGGAATCGGTTACCAATAAACCTGTAGTCGGTTTTCGGCGGGCACAAATGGGCCCCGTGAATGAACGGGAATTACGCGAAGCTGGCTACCGCTACAATGCTTCGCTGCATCCGACGTGGCTACCGGGTCGATACAACCACCTCACGAAGCCGCGCCTGCCGTTTCAAAGCGGGGGGATTTTGCACCTGCCGGCTTCTGTAACGCCCCGGTTGCGGATACCGCTGTTCTGGCTGAGTCTGAAAAATTTCCCGTTTAGTTTATACTGCCGACTGTGCGTCGAAACCCTGTGGGCCAACGGGCATCTGAACCTCTACGTGCATCCCTGGGAGTTTACCGACCTGAGCGGGTTTCCCCGCATTCCGTTCTATATCCGGCGGCACGCGGGTGAACCCCTGCTGGATCGGCTGGATCAACTGATTCACTATTTACGACCGTATGGGGAGTTCGGCACCCTCCAAACGCTGGCGCAAACCATACCGGCTTTAACCGACTAATTCATGACATTGCTCTACCGCGTATCGGCCTGGTTAACGCTTCGGCGGCTGATGAGTCTGTTTCTGGTCGTCTTTTGTGGGGTGGCGCTACAAAAGTATGCGTTGGGTAGCTACAACAACTACCTGATGTTCGCCCGCCCATTTCACAATCTGCTGTTGGATCGAACCCTCTATGGCCTGCACCCGGACCTGTACGCCGACAGTTACAAATACAGCCCGACGTTTGCCTGGCTGATGGCTCCGTTTTATTACCTGCCCATTTGGCTGGGGGTGTTGCTCTGGAATGGACTCAATACGGTCGTGCTGCTGTACGGAGTCTGGTCTTATGGTAAGGATTACCGGGCGGTGCGGATGACGCTGCTGATTGTCTTTGCGGAAGCTCTGATTACGGCTCAGAATATGCAAAGCAACAACCTGATTGTGGGTGTTATCCTGCTGGGGCTGGCTGACCTGCGTGATAAGCGACCCGACAGAGCGGCTTTCTGGCTGGTGCTATGCGGCTTCATCAAGTTCTATGGGGGGGCAGCCGCCATCCTGTTCCTGCTTTATCCGCACCGGGGTCGCTTTGTGGTGGCGTGTATCGGCTGGACGGTGCTGCTGGCTTCTCTACCGCTCACGCTCATTCCCCTGTCGAACTTAGTGGCCAATTATCAGGCCTGGTTCGAGGTCATTATCGGGAGCAAGCTGGGCCTGCTGGTGTCGGTGCCAGGCATTTGCGAAGCCTGGTTTGGCATGGCCAAGACGGATGCTAACCTGCGTATGGTCGAGTTGGTGGGGTTGCTGGTTTTTCTGGCCCCGCTGGTGCAGATCTCACGCTGGAAACAGCCGCTGTACCGGCAACAGATGGTGGCTTCATTTCTGTTGTTTGTCATTCTGTTCAACAAAATGGCCGAGTCGCCCACGTATATCCTGGCGGTAACGGGCGTGGCCATCTGGTGGTGTAACCGCCCTGTCCACCGCCTAATGGACCCTTGGCTGTTGGGACTGGTCATCGTGTTTACCTCCCTGTCTCCCACCGACCTGTTTCCTCCCTCGGTGCGGGAAGGCTTCTTTCAGCCCAATAATATCAAAGCTGTCCCCTGTCTGCTGGTCTGGCTGCGGGTAGTAGGGGACCTGTGGAACCCTCTACGTAAGGCCGCACCCATTATCCCCACTCTGGCTACAAACCAAGTCGAGGAGACCCGTTTGCAGGACTTATAGCGAAATCTAAGGTTTTTCTAAGCGGGTGTTTCTACCGAATACCCGCCCGAAGCCCCAACTTGCACCCCATTACCAACACCACCGGACTCGTTCGTTTCAATTGACCAATGTATCAACCTGCTGTAGCGTGGCTATGTCTGCTGGGTGCCGCCTTTTGTGAGATGGCCTGGACGTATTCCTTGAAATACATCAATAGACTTGTTTTGTTTTGATTATCAATTAGTTGACGTAATTTTGGCTGTTAAGTACAACTTTAA
>JAJAYX010000469.1 GCA_026785985.1 Rudanella sp.
ATTCTATACAACATATAGACCAATCAGGCGGGCAAACCGTAATCAAGGCGGCCAAGCACATCGTCCACTAAGCCAAAGCCCGTCACTGTATCCAGCAGTTGAAGCGGCCCCTGATTAGCCAACTCGCGAATTGGGGTTCGGAGCCACGTCAGCACGGTTGCCCTGCGTCCTTCAAAGGTATCTAAAGCATGAAGGAGTAAATTGTTGAGTAACAGCAGTCGCTCCGATGCATCGACCCCGAAACGCTGCTCGTTTTTGAGCCGGTGCAGATTGCGCGGGGTCATGTTGAGCGCGTAAGCCATCTCTTTGTCGGTCAGGCCCACCAGCGCGGCCACCTCATCGACCTCAGCTCGAAGGATGCCCTGCCGCGACGATTGAACAACACCGAAGGGTGTGGAGCGGATAGTTGCGTTGGTTATGGGAGTTTGCATAGCCATAAGAAAAGCGAATTATTTCACAAACTTAAGTGAAATAATTCGCTATATCAACGAACTGCCAGGCAGTACAAACCCCTTTGTCGGCCCAGCTATTTATTTCCGTAACAGTTTCTTGGCGGCCTGAATCAGGAAGGACGGCATTTTGGCCCCCAGTTTAACCACCTGCTCTGGCAGTGCATATCGTTGGGCGTAGCCTTCCTGAATGTAGCGTAATGATTCGTCAAAATACTTATTGTCAACGGGTTGACCGGTGGCGATGTTCGTGATCTTGCGAACATACAGCTTGTCGAGGGTAGCGTCGGAGCGGAGCGGGGTGTAATAGACGCAGTTCTCAAAGAAGTAGTGCGTCACCTGAGAGTGGCGGGTTGAGCCAGGGGTCAGGATTTTTTCACCCCCGTGCAGCAGGTTCGACGACCAGACGATTGCTTTGCCCTTGGGCATATTCAGGGTCGCCTTTTTGAGTCCATGGGCCTGAATAATTTCCTCCAGCCGCTCCTCATACGCCTTGTACGTTTTGCCATAGACATCCTCCACCGTTTTGGCTTCCGACCCTTTCAACCCCATGTCGATCAGGTCGTAGAAAGGCAGTTTGTGGCTTCCGGGGTAATAATGCAGCGGGCCGTTGTCGGGCCGAACGTCTTCCAGGGCTACCCAAACCCCGCACATAAACCGCTGGGGAATGGAGTTGAAGTGGATCGAATCGGAGTGGGTGCGTTGCTGAGTACCGACGGGAAAATTGAGCGTCTGGAAGGGAATGGGTTCCCGACCATAGAGTACCCGCAGTATCTCTATGATTTTGGGGGCCGTGGCAATCTGCCGAACCGATGGCACCGTTTGCCAGGCATCCTGCTTGCGAAGGTCGTTGCCATAGAGTGGTTTCACCTGAGCGAGGGCCTGATCCAGCACGTCCATGTCAATTTCGGGGTCAAAAATCAGGTAACCATCTTCGGCATACCGCCGGACTTGTTCGCGAAGAACGGGGTCAAGGTTCGCTTTTTTAAGCTCCTGTTGGAAAAAGGGGGATTCAACCCAGGGCAAATTGATAGATAAAGAAGCATTCATGGGGGATGGATTTGAGGGCAAGACAGTTGCTTGCTACTCAAATCTATTGGCTTTGTTTTAATCGAGCAATCTTAATCTATTTAATTTAATGGCCTGAATTCAGAGACATATATAGTCTGAAAAAGGCAGTGACTATCAAGCTGCCGCCTTTTTATATCTTTGCTCACCAAGTACTTATTCTTAAACACCTACTCCCCCCACTATGCTTGCCCAACTCGAAACCATTGACCTCGTTGTTCTGATTGTGATGCTGCTCATTATGCCCACGGCGGGCGTGATTGTGGCCCTTCGCAAGAAAACCGCCGAACAGTATTTTCTGGCCGGGCGCAACATCCGCTGGTGGACGGTTGCGGGGTCGGTGTTCGGCACCAATATCTCGTCGTTTCACCTGATTGGGATGTTGGGTATTGGCTACTCTATTGGGTTTGTGCAGGCGCATTACGAGCTTGTTTTCCCAGCCATTTTGCTCTTGTGCTTCGTGTTTCTGGCCAGCTACCGGCGGCTGGAAGTGTTCACGCTCTCGCAATACCTCGAAATCCGCTACAACGAAGCCTCCCGGCTGATTTACACGATCCTGCTGGTGCTGATTATCCTGGTGCAGTTGGTGGGCGCGTTTTATGTGGGCAGCATCACGCTCCAATGGCTGCTCGGCGGAGGGTCGTTTGAGATCAGTTACCTCACGGGTTTGCTGCTGATTGGAGCCGTCACGTGCAGCTACACGATCTGGGCCGGCATGGAATCCATCGTCATCACCGACACCATTCAAACCATTATGATGCTCATGGCCGGGTTTGCCGTGGCCTATTTCACGCTCTCCCAACCCGAAATTGGCGGCTTTTTCGGCCTTCTCGATCTGGATGCCGCCCAACCCCGTGAGGTTCAGAAAATGCACCTGTATCTGCCCAGCAACCACCCCAACCTACCCTGGACGGGTATTTTTACGGGCTTGATGCTCCAGCATTGCTTCAATTTCTCGACTAATCAGTTTATCGTGCAGCGCGTTTTAGCGGCCGACTCCGACGATGATGCCCGCAAGGGAGTCATTGCCAGCGGGTTCCTGAAACTGACTATCCCGTTTTTTAGCATCTCGGCGGGTGTTGCCGCCTATTACCTGTTCACGGCCCGCTTTGGCGCAGATGCCACCAACTTTAACTCCGACAATGCGTTTTTGAAATTAGTCGAAACAGTGATACCACAAGGGGTGGGCCTGACCGGGATGATTTTGGCCGGACTCACTGCCGCCACCTTCTCGTCGGTGGATTCGATGATGAACGCGGCTACCACGCTCCTTACGCTCGATGTCTATAAAAAATACATCACGCCCGAAGCCAACGACCGGCAAATTGTGCGGTTCGGGCGGCTGACCATCGTGGTGATGGTGCTGGTCAGTATCGGTATTGCGCTCTGGACTTACACCCCCGACCGCACCAACAACTTCATGCTCAAGGTATCGTCGCAGTTGTCCTATTTCACCCCCGGCATCATGGTAGCCTTTTTCTTCGGCATCCTCTGGCGACGGGCGAGTGCTCCGGCGGCCGTACTGGCGATGGTACTCGGCCCTGTTTTCGGAGTCTTGAGCGAGTTCGTCTATAATAACTACCTTGGCATCGACCCCACCATTGCGGCCCTGTTTGGCGTGAAACTCAATTTCATGCACCGCGTTTTCCTGACCTTTGTGCTGAGTTCGGCCACGCTCACCGGCCTGAGTTTATCGTTGTATCCCAACAAAAACGAAGAAGGTTTTGAGCGGCTCAAGGTCGATGTAAACGCCAGTCAGGTGGCGCGGACCGTTGGCCTGTTTCTGGCTGTTCAGGCCGTGTTTGTTGGTCTGGTGTTCATTGGTGGTCTTTCTCCACAAAGCGTGGCTTTGTGGGCGGGCCTGGCCACATTTGGCTTGTTTGTGCTGGCTATTAAACGAGCCGACAGCATCGACCGGCAAGCTGTAATTTGGGCTGGTGGGTTAACAGCCGCCAGCGTCGGGGTGCTGTATTATTTTGCGTAGGGGGCCTTTCACGAACCAACCAGCCAATTTGCCCCACGCAGATATTCGGCCATCAGCAGGCCGCAGTAAGTGCCAACGGCGTTCCCCAGCGCACCGGCCAGAATCCCCGGCAAATGCAAATCAGGGCGGTTCAGACTTTTGGTGAGTGCCAAACACGAAGCCGAGCCGCCCAGATTTGCCTGAGAAGCAACACTGATAACATCCCAATCCTGCCGGAGCAATGCTCCCACCCCAAACTGAATCAGGGTATGAACAGCGACGAGTACACTCACAAACAAGAGCATCATGAGGGCTAAGTGGCCATCTTTGAGCAGGGCCGCAATGTCGCAATAAGCCCCAATAACGGCCAGAAACAGGTAGATACAGAAAATGCTCACCACCCGAACACCCCGCAATTTCTGAACGGGAGGCCACTGCGCCAGCAAGAGGGCAAGGGTCGTCAACGACAGAATTTTGGGAATGGCTGGTGCCCAAACCGAAATCTGCCCCGCCACAAACAGTCCCAGCACCCCCAATCCGATTAACATAGCCAAGTCGGTGGGACTCACCGTTTCGATGTCGCTGATTTGGGCATTGGCTTCGGTCTCAAACTGCTCTTTTTCGGCAGGAGTCCAGTTATATTCCAGATTCCGGGGGAAATAGCGATTCAGCAGTTGGGGCAACAACAGCGTAACCCCCATCCAGAGGGCCGTTACGATATTGTCGGTGGCCACGGCAGCGGCATACAGATTCCCGGCTTTGTTAACCCCATAGTGGAGCGCGATGGCATTGAGGTTGCTGCTTCCGCCCGTGTAGGTTCCGGCAAACATTCCGCCGAGGGCATAATAGAGTTCACCGAACCCCTTTGGCCCCGCCACGGCCCACATACCCGCCAAAACACCCAGCATGGTGCCTGCGGCTCCAATGAAAAAGTTGATCACCATCGGCGAACCGGCCCGTTTCAAGCTGCGGAGATCGACGGTCAGCAGCAGGTAGAAAATGGAGATAGGAGCGAGATAGGTGAAAATCCCGTCGTAGAGTGGCGGGGCGTTTGTCGAGGTTGGAATCAGGCCGAGGTTGGCCGTTACTGCTGTTAAGATAATGACGGTGAGTGCCGTGCCAAGTTGCCGGAAAACAGGGAATCGGGTCAGCAAATCGGCCACGAGGATGTTGACCATCAGAACCGCTAAAATGGCCAAGGAGTCTTGAATCAGGGGCATAGGGAGGGAATTTCGTTTTAACGCAAAAGTACACCAAGAGTTGACAGACTTTTTTTATAAAAAGGCTCTGTATTTGGGTAAACAGTCAATTCTCAGTATAATTGAAACAAAACTCTTGAATAGATCATTTAGGAGATGCCAGAGGTAGCGCACTGCTATTCGGCATTCTATCCTTCTAACAATCTGTTCAATATGAAAGTGGCCGGAGGCCGCGTGTTGTTTGCAATAGCGATCAGGGGCGGTCGGTTGGGAGCACCCCCGCAACCACCCGCCAAACAGCCAAACTGCTGGTTTTTAACCTGAACACAGGCGCGTTGGAACGTCGGACCGATTTAGATGCGCTGCTGCCAGCCGCCGATCCGAACTTTGCCAATGATGTGACGCTTGCCCCCGATGGCACGGCCTATGTTACAGATTCTTTTTCGCCCGTAATCTACAAGGTCAATCCTGATGGAATAGCGAGTATTTTAGCGAGAGATAACGTCAGGTTCGCCAGTCCGGCCTTTGGCCTGAATGGTATTGCCTATCATTCCAATGGCTTCCTTATTGTGGCCAATGCAGGTCAGGGAAAGTTGTATAAAGTTGATTTACAGAACGGTAACACCACCACCGAAATAACCGGAACTGGTGCGTTGCCCGGCGATGGTCTAACGATCTTGAACAATGACCTCTATGTTGTGACCGGGGGCAACCGTGTGGCTCAGGTACGCAGCACCGATAACTGGCAAACGGCATCCATCATAAAATTTGATGCAACCGGGTATTTGGGGGCAACCACCAGTGTAGCCGTCAACAATCAGATTTATACCCTGAATGCCCGTATCGGCGAAAATGCCAATGCACGGGATTTTAGCATTCAGCGGTTCCGGTAAAATTGGCAACCCTGCCGTGACCGGAATGCCGTTCCGGCAGGGCTACTCCATTAAAGTTGAAAACACGTTTGGCATCGTACCTTTGCGGTATGTACAAGCGTATCGTTCTCCCGATTCTCTTCCGCTTCGATGCCGAAGCCATTCACCATTTTGCTACGTCTGCCTTAAAATTTACGCTGGCTATTCCGGGAATGCGTTGGCTGGCATGTCGGCTCTACATGGTCGATGATCCGCGTTTGCGACGGACGGTTTTCGGCATCGACTTCCCCAATCCGGTCGGCATGGCGGCTGGTTTCGACAAAAACGCTGAACTGGTCACCGAGTTGGGGTGTCTCGGTTTTGGCTTTGTAGAAATCGGTACTGTCACGCCCCGACCTCAACCCGGTAACCCCAAACCCCGCCTATTCCGGCTCAAAGCCGATGGGGGACTCATCAACCGAATGGGGTTCAACAACAAGGGGGCTGGCCCGGCGACCGGGCGACTTCGGCGTCTGAATCAACGGGTGATCGTGGGCGGCAACATTGGCAAAAACAAGGACACCCCGAACAACGAAGCCCTAAACGATTACCGGCTGTGTTTCGAGGAGTTGTTCGATACGGTCGAGTATTTTGTGGTCAAAGTGAGTTCGCCTAACACGCCCGGACTGCGCGATTTGCAGGAACGCGAACCGCTGACCCGCTTGCTTTTGGCCCTGCAACAGGACAATCTGGCAAAGCCCACCCGCAGTGGCGTACCACCCAAACCAATTCTGCTCAAAATTGCCCCCGATCTCACTGATTCACAATTAGATGACATCGTGGCAATTGTAGCCGAAACCAAAATTGCAGGGGTCATTGCCACCAACACCACCATCAGCCGCGCTAACCTTAAAACCGATGCCCAAACGGTTTCGGATATGGGCGCGGGTGGAGTCAGCGGATTGCCTGTTCGGAGCCGCTCGACGGAGGTGATCCGCTATTTACACCAAAAATCGGGTGGAGCGTTTCCAATTATTGGGGTAGGAGGAATCTTCACCGCCGAGGATGCTCTCGAAAAGCTCCGCGCCGGGGCCAGTTTGGTGCAGGTCTACACCGGTTTCATTTATGAGGGGCCGGGAATGGCGAAACGAATTTGCAGGGGGATACTGGATTCTGGACTTTAGACGTTGGATTCTGGACACTGAACATTTGCCCCGTAGCTGTGTCCAAAATCTGGTGTCCAAAATCCAGTATCCCTTTTTCCTTTCATCAAAAACGCGGAAATTTACACCAGAAGCCACATCCCTGACCCAATGGCCCAATCGACTGCTACTTCCCGACAAAACACAAACCGCCGACGAGCTAAGGCCACTCAAACCAACGAACCCTCATTCGATTGGGTAGCCGCACTGGACCGCTGGTTTACCGATAAACGCTCCTCGCTCACCCTTGGCGCATTTATGATGCTGGTAGGCCTGGGTTTATTGATTGCATTTATCTCTTATTTGTTAACGGGCAATGCAGACCAAAGCGTGGTTGATGCCGCGCTCAATGTGTCGGTGCGCACCAACGGGGCCGAAGCGAAAAACTCGCTGGGTCTTTTGGGAGCCTACTTTGCCCACGTCTTTATTTTCCGCTGGTTTGGTGTTGGCGCGTTGGGCCTGCCGGTTATTGTCTTTTTATCGGGGTATAAGTTGGCCATCGGTAAGGAGTTGCTTCCGTTGGCCCGAACCACCAAAGCAATCATTTTCGGCATGCTCTGGATTAGTCTCTTCACGGGCTATTTTGTGCTGACCACCGATTCGGTGGTTGAAGGCAGCGTGTGGTGCGGGGGCATTGGATATGAACTGAATGCCTTGTTACAGAGCTTGTTGGGATGGGGAAGTCTGGCCATTATTGGCTTCATGTTGTTCCTTTTTGTCGTCTTTTTCTTTAACGTCACCTCACTCCCCTGGCTGAACAGTTTGACAACCCGCGCCGAAAAACAGGACGCTGTTTCTGACGGAACCCTGGCCGATTATGGCGATGATGAGGATGAGCCTGAACCCCAGGCAGAAACCGCCCGCCCTGATATATCCGGGCGAAACAGTTCTTCCCAATCAAATGGTCATGACCCTAAATCCACTGTTGACTCAAGCAAACCGGTAATTAATGGAACTGATCAATATGAAATTACGGGCGTAAAAGAGTCAACCGTTGGCACGACCCTGATTGTGAAAAATGCGCCCACCGAAGGCGAAGAACCACCCAGCACAACCCCAACGTTCGATGTGGATGTGCTGGAAGATGACCTCGATTTGGTAGCCACGCATGGTCTTTACGACCCCACACTCGAACTGCCGAACTATCAATATCCCATCGCCGATTTGCTCACCGATTACCCCAATAAGGGCAAGGCGCAGGTCTCGGAGTTTGAGTTGGAGGAGAATAAAAACAAGATCGAGGACACCCTGCTGAAGTTCGGCATTGGCATCAAGAAAATCTTTGCGGAGGTGGGGCCAACGGTCACGCTCTACGAGATTATCCCGGCAGATGGGATTCGGATTTCCAAGATTAAAAACCTCGAAGACGACATTGCCCTGAGTTTGGCCGCTCTCGGCATCCGTATCATTGCACCGATGCCCGGTAAGGGAACCATTGGAATTGAAGTGCCCAACAAAAACCGCGAAATGGTGTCTATTCGGTCGGTATTGACGAGTGAGAAATTCACCCGTGCGAACATGGATTTACCGATTGTGCTGGGCAAAACGATCTCCAACGAAATCTACGTGGCCGACCTTGCTAAAATGCCTCACCTGCTCATGGCCGGGGCAACGGGTCAGGGTAAATCAGTGGGTTTGAACGTGTTGTTGACTTCACTCATTTACAAAAAGCACCCGGCCCAACTCAAATTCGTGCTGGTTGACCCTAAAAAGGTGGAGCTTACCCTGTTCAACCGGCTGGAACGGCATTTCCTGGCCAAACTCCCCGATACCGACGAAGCCATCATCACCGACACCAAAAAGGTGGTGAATACGCTGAACTCGCTTTGTATCGAGATGGACAACCGCTACAATTTGCTTAAGGATGCCAACTGCCGGAACATAAAGGAATACAATGTCAAGTTCGTGAACCGGCGACTCAGTCCCGAAAAGGGCCACCGATTCCTGCCCTACATTGTGCTGGTAATCGACGAGTTAGCCGACCTGATGATGACGGCTGGCAAAGAAGTGGAGCAGCCGATTGCGCGGTTGGCGCAGTTGGCGCGGGCCATTGGCATTCACCTTGTTGTGGCCACCCAACGGCCTTCGGTGAACGTTATTACGGGCCTGATCAAAGCCAACTTTCCCGCTCGTTTGTCATTTAAAGTAACCTCCAAAATCGACTCCCGCACCATTCTCGACGCGGGTGGTGCCGAACAGTTGGTGGGCATGGGCGATATGCTACTCTCGTCCAACTCCGATATTATCCGGCTTCAATGCCCCTTTGTGGACACCAACGAGATCGAAGAAATCTGCGACTTTGTAGGCAACCAGCGCGGCTACGACGAAGCCTATGCCCTGCCCGAATTTGCAGGCGACGAGGGCGGCAACAGCGACGACGAAAAGGATGTTGACCTCGAAAACCGCGACCCCATGTTCGATGAGGCTGCCCGGATGGTGGTGTTGCATCAACAGGGCAGCACCTCCCTCATTCAGCGTCGGCTGAAACTCGGCTACAACCGGGCTGGTCGCATTGTCGATCAATTAGAAGTGGCCGGCATTGTTGGCCCCTTCACCGGCAGCAAAGCCCGCGACGTACTCTTCCACGACGTACAGCAACTGGAAGAGCATTTGAAGCGAATGAGCAATTGATTGATTGTTAAGCGTGTTTGGAGCAGTGGAACGATTGCAAGCGAGTCTAATATACTATTTCTTGCCATTGGCAAACAGCCGCAACCGAATCTCGGTCAGTCGGCGTTTGGTATCTAAAGGGAACTCGCCTTTGAGCATCCAGTCGTAGAACGAGGGTTCTTTTTTGAGGACATCCAACACGGCCACGCCCTTGTGCTTACCAAAATTGAAAACCTCCTCGCCCTTGTCGTTATAGATAATGCGCCCGGCAAGGTCTACGTTTTTGCTCATGGTGAGAGTGTGCAGAAAATCAACGTCGTTCTGGAATATTACGTCGCGCCCAGCCTCGTCTTTGGTGGATTGCCCGTTGTAGCGGGCCACCTGTGCATTGAGTACCTCGAAGGTGGCGAGGGTATCGGCTTCGGCGCTGTGGGCGTTTTCGAGGTTTTTGTTGCAGTAAAATTTGTAGGCTGCCGAGAGGTTACGTGGTTCCATGAGGTGAAAAATCCGCTGGGCATCCACCATCCGGCGGTTCTTCATATCGAAGTCAACGTTAGCCCGCAAAAACTCTTCGACCAACAGCGGGACATCGAAGCGGTTAATGTTGAACCCGGCCAAATCGCAGCCGTCCAAGAACTGCGCCAACGTCCGGGCGATACTTTTGAACGGGGGTGCTCCCACCACATCG
>JAJAYX010000470.1 GCA_026785985.1 Rudanella sp.
TGGCCCAGTGCTATGATGTTCTCAGGCAAGTTCGCTGACCCTGATGGGGCGGTTTGTCCAACTTGTGCCAGCGAGGAGACGGTCAAAAACGGAAAAGATACTGCCCAAATTCATTGCCGGCACCACAAATGTAAAGCCCGAATAACCCGTCCGCTCGTTACCGCTTTTCATAGACCACATCGGCAAAATAGTCTTTACAGTCTGTGAACCAGCCACTTACATAGAAATTGGTTTGATTGGCTAACTCCTCAATGCCCGTGCGGGTAAACTTGCGCGACATCTCGGTGTAGATCACTTCCCCGCGTTCAAACGGGACGATCAAATCGAGGGCAGCCACGGTTACCAACTGCTCGTCGCGGCTCACCAGGTAGCTGCGGGCCTCACCCGTTTCGGGTTGGTAGGTTTCGTAATGATCAAAAGCCAGCAGGTCGAAATTGGCATCGAGTTCGCGATTGATGCGCCGGAGCAAATTCAGGTTGAATGCCCGCGTCAGGCCCTGACTGTCATTGTAGGCCGCGTGAATAATAGCGGGGTGTTTTTGCAGATCGAAGCCAGTCAGCAACAGGTCACCGGGCTGGAGTTGCTCACTGATTTTCTGGTAAAATGCGAGGGCATCAACCGGGGCAAAGTTGCCAATGTTTGATCCCAGAAACAGCACCACCCGCCGGGGATTCGCGTGTCCGGCAATGGGTCGGCGGGGCGTTTCGGCTAACCGATTCAAAGCCTTCAGGTACTCACCCTCTCGTGGATCAATTTGTAGATGAGGCCATTGCGTCCGAATATCAGCGATCAGGCTGTCCAACGCTCCTTTCGAAATATCGACTGGGGCATAGCTGAACGGGGCTCCCTGATTCCAGAAATAGTCGATCAGGATCTTGGTTTTCAACCCATCCCCCGCCCCCAGTTCAACCAGTTCAAACGGTCGGTCGTTGGCCGCGAACAGATCGAGCAGGGCTTGCTTGTAGGTATCCAGAATCTCGAACTCAGCCCGGGTGAGGTAATATTCGGGCAGGTGCATAATGGCCTGAAATAGACGGCTGCCCTCATCGTCGTAAAAAAACCGCGACGACAGGCTTTTCGGCAGTTTTGTCAGGCCAGTCTGCACTTCTTCAGCCAGTGTCTCCGTGAGCCGTGTGGGTTCGCCGGGAGTCGGAATGGTATGCCCATTGCCGTTGACATGTAGGGCTATTGTATGTCCGTTTACGGCCTGACCAACCGGATTCCCGAAAATTGCCATTGCTTATCTGGTTGAAAAAAGTTGCGATAGGTAGGGCGTTCGTGGCCAGCGGGCGTAGCCACCGAGGCTCCCCGCAACACCATCTGACCGCTCATAAATTTGCCATTGTATTCACCCACGGCTCCCCTGGCAGTCGTGAATCCGGGATACGGTAAATAGGCCGAGGCTGTCCATTCCCAGCGGTGCCCCCACAAAAACGAGGAATCTTGCAGGGCTGCCGTTTCCCACTCAAACTCGGTGGGGAGCCGCACACCCGGCTCGCTCAGACTGCGCCAGCGGGCATAGGCATCGGCTTCGTAGTGGTTTACATGGCAGACTGGCGCGTCGGGATCAACCGATACCAGCCCGTCGAAAGAATAGTTATACCACTGGTTATCAATCTTATGCCAGTAGAGCGGAGCCTTTGCGCTATTGGCGTTCACCCATGCCCAACCGTCAGCTAACCAATGGCTAAACTGCCCATAGCCCCCGGCCTGAATAAACTCCAGGTAGTCGGTATTGGTGATCAATTGCCCCGCCACGGTGGTTTTATTCAGATAGACTTTGTGAACACCCAGCTCATTGTCGAAGTGAAACCGGCCCAATTCGGCCTCCCGAAAACCGATGTCGTGAACCCCCTCACCTACCGTAACGGATGGCGCTATTATAGCGGGCGCGTGCTCCCGAATCGGCATGGCAATGGCCGGAAACAGGGGGTTGTGACCCAGTATGTATTTGATGTCGGTGATGAGCAGCTCCTGGTGTTGCTGCTCGTGGTTCAGGCCCAGGGTAATGAGGGCGTGCAGGGCGGCATCCGGCTCGTGTTCGTCCAGAAACCGGCTCATGTGTTCGTCCACATAATCGCGATACCGATAAACCTCGGCCACCGTGGGGCGGGTCATGTTACCGCGCTGTGTACGCAGCACCCGACGGCCCACAGTTTCGTAATAACTGTTGAAAACGAAGCTGAAGTCGTCGTGAAAAACCTGGTAGCCGGGTGCGTTCGGCATCAGCACAAAGGTTTCCCAAAACCAGGTCGTGTGGCCCAAATGCCACTTGGGCGGACTAACATCCGCCGTGGGCTGCACCACATAATCGTCGGTTTCCAGCGATGCACACAGCCGAACCGACCAGGCACGAACGGCTTGGTAATCAGCAAGTAGCGTTGATGGAGCTATTGACGTAGTCATTTATTAATCGAGTTTAGTAAAGAGATTATTTAGGGATTCGGCGAGGGTTGGATGCGCAAAAATGGCATCCCGCAGTCGCTGATAGGGCAACTGACCCATCATGGCAATTTGCAGGATCGACATTAGTTCACCCCCTTCCATCCCCAGGATGGCCGCGCCCAGAATCTGGTCGGACTCTGCATCGACCAGCACTTTCATGAACCCTTTGGTGTGACCTGTTTCGATAGCGCGACCCACCCAACTCATGGGCATCGTCGCCACTTTCACAGCCTTGCCGAGTTGTTTCGCTTCCTGCTCGTTCAGGCCAATGCGGCCCAGTTGCGGATCAGTGAAAACCGTGTAAGGCAGCGGTCGACCGGCAGTGCTGGCTTTACCATTTTCGAGCAGGTTTTGTTTCACAACCCGGTAATCGTCGTAGGCAATATGGGTGAACGCCGGGCCACCTTTAATGTCGCCGAGGGCATAAATGCCGGATTGGCTGGTTTCGAGTTGATCGCTGACCTTGATAAACCCATGCTCGTCGGTTGCCACACCCGCTGCCGACAGGTTCAGTGCGTCCGTGTTAGGTGTGCTGCCAACCGCCACTAACAGGTGCGAGCCACTCACCTGACTGGCTTTTCCATTGGCACTAAATTTTACGGTAACGCCACCGGAGCGGCTTTCGTTAACCGTCTGTATACCAGTGTTATACTGAATTTTAATACCCTCATCAGTTAGAATCTTAGCGAGTTCTTCGGCCACGTCAGGGTCTTCGCGGGGCAGCAGTTGCCCACCACGAACCAACATGGTTACCCGGCTCCCGAACCGACGAAACATCTGGCTAAACTCTACGCCAACGTATCCTCCGCCCACAATCAACAGGTGATCAGGAAGAGTATCAATGTCCATCAGGGTGGTCGATGTGAGCCAGTTGACGGTGTCGAGACCCGGAATATCGGGTTGTTTGGGATGGGTGCCGGCGTTTATAAAAATCAGGTCGGCAGTAATGGGTTGGGTTTGGCCGTTGTCATTGGAAACGGTCACTTCGCTGGGGCCAGTAAACCGGGCTTCGCCCTGAATCAGGTCTATGTTTGCGGCTTTCCCCAACGACTCCTCAATGCCTTTCCTAAATTTTTCGACAACGCCATTTTTACGTTCGATCACCGCCCGAAAATCAACTGTTACGGCACCCGTTTTGATACCGTAGTCTGTGGATCGACGGGCCTGATGGGCCATTTGCGCAGAAGCCAACAAGGTTTTAGTGGGCGTACACCCATAGTTGATACAGGTACCACCGACGAATTTTCGTTCGATCAGGGCAACAGAACGGTCTTTTTGGGCAAACGCCTGAGCCAGTGGTTTGCCTGCCTGCCCAACGCCAATGATGAGAACATCAACGTGTTTGGGTGATTGTTGAGCCATGAGTAGTTGGTTAATCTATACCCTGTATAACCGCTGTGTTGGCATTTGGTTTCGTTTAGGAAAAGAACGAAGGATGGGCAAAACAGGATAAATTTCTTTTCTTTCATATAGCCGTTTGTGCGCATCTAAGTAGCTGATATGATAAGGAGAGGCATAAAGTTTGGCTTATGGGGTGATGCCACTTAACAGCTTGTGCGTTGCCGCAACGGGATTCAGTCGTAGACCATCGTCGCTGAGGTGCATGTGCTGTAGCCACGCTTCAAATTCGGGGGCTGGGCGCAGTTTGAGAAGTTGCCGTAAATACAGCGCATCATGAAATGAAGTGCTTTGGTAATGCAGCATCACATCGTCGGCACCGGGAATACCCATAATATAGGTAACACCCGCCGTGCCGAGCAAGGTCAGCAGCGTGTCCATATCGTCCTGATCGGCTTCGGCATGGTTCGTATAACACACGTCAACCCCCATTGGCAGGCCCAGCAGTTTGCCCGCGCAATGATCCTCCAGCCCCGCCCGAATAATCTGCTTGCTGTCGTACAGGTATTCCGGGCCAATGAAGCCGACCACCGAATTCACCAGCAGCGGGTCGAAAGCCCGCGCCACGGCATAGGCGCGCACCTCGCAGGTGTGCTGATCGACTCCGTGGTGCGCCCCCGCCGAAAGCGAACTTCCCTGCCCCGTTTCAAAGTACATCAGATTCTGCCCCACCGTGCCGCGCTTCAGCGACTGCCCCGCTTCCAGCCCCTCCTGCAAGGTAGCCAACGACACCCCAAACGAGCGATTTGTGCCCTCGGTGCCGCCAATTGACTGGAACACCAGATCAACGGGGGCACCGCGTTCAATGGCGGCAATGGTGGTGGTAATGTGGCTCAGCACGCAACTTTGGGTTGGAATCTGGAACCGCTCCCGCACCGAATCAATCATCTGAAGCAGGTTTATAACCGTGTTGGTATGGTCGGTGGCGGGGTTAATACCGATTACGGCATCGCCGTTACCATAAAGCAACCCATCGACCATGCTGGCGGCAATACCCCGAAAATCGTCGGTGGGGTGGTTGGGCTGAAGCCGGGTAGCAAGCCTTCCCCGCAGGCCAATCGTATTCCGAAACCGGGTTATTACCTCACATTTGGCCGCCACCGAAATCAGATCCTGGTTCCGCATCAGTTTGGTCACGCCGGCCACCATTTCGGGGGTGAGTCCCCGGCTGAGTTGGGTCAGGGTTTCGGTGGTGGTGGAATGGGACAGCAAAAAATCGCGCAATTCGCCCACAGTGAGATGGCTCACAGGGGCAAAGGCGTGGAGTTGGTGTGAGTCGATAATCAGGCGCGTCACTTCGTCCAATTCGTAAGGAATAACGGTTTCGTTTAGGAACGTTTTCAGCGGTACATCGGCCAGAGCCAGTTGAGCCGCCACCCGCTCCTGGGCAGACCCGGCAGCCACGCCCGCCAGTTGATCGCCCGACCGCAGGGGGGTTGCTTTGGCCAGCAGTATTCGCAAATCGGCGAACGTATAGATTTGGTTATGAATGGTATAGCGATAGGCCATCAACAGGGGAGTTGTATAAGCGGAAACAGTTAATAATAATAGCGGTCGAATGCGGCTCCTTTGTGGGTAAAAAACGCTTCGGTTTCGGCCAGTGCAAACGGGTCAAGCTTGATGCGCTTGGTCAGGCGGTTGTGCAGTCCCCCCTTATTATTGCGACCTATCAATGCCTTCATGTCCTCCTGAAATCTGGCTAAAAGCTACTAAAAAGGCCACTTTTAGCCAAATTGTGCTTAACAAACCGGCTAAAAGTCTCAAAAATCAAGAGATTTAGCTGATTTGTGGGGGATTCAGCTTAACATTACCCCTAACTCCTTTCTTTTCCCTTTTCCTTTGTTCTTTCTCCCAACCCCTCATGCGCTACCTCAACGACATTCCGCACCCGGCTTTCCGCATCGGTTTATATGCCTGGAACAATAAGTATATTCTCAAAATTGAAGCGGGCCTGCTCGAACAGACGTACAAAATTAGCGAAACCGACGTTCTCGATCCTGCCGAACTGCCAAATTTGGTCGATCAGCCCTTTTTGGCGCAGGTTGCCCAGCGGTTCGCCGAGATGGATGCCGACTGGCAGGCCGCTGCCGAACGACAAGATTTTTTCTAAGTTCAATAAACAATTATTTCTTCTATTTGTCATATACATGCCCCTGCGAAGGGTGTCATTCTCAAGTAGCTGCACTACCAACAACATGAACCAACATCTATTTTCAAAAGTGAGTAAAGAGTCCGATATTGACCCCTCGTTTGCTCTTTACTCTAAATGCAAGAAAACACCGTTAAAACCAGGCTGAAGAACAGCCAGCCCGTTTTGGGCATCATTTCTAATAGCATCGACCCTACCGTTGCCGAACTCTGCGGCTTTTCGGGTCTGGATTTCTACATGATCGACGGAGAACATAGCCCCGTCACAACGTCGCAGGTGCAGGACATTGTGCGGGCCTGCGAGGTGAGCGGCATCACGCCCCTCGCCCGTGTTCGGGCCAACGACCCCAAACTGATTCTCCAGTTTTTAGACGCGGGGGTGATGGGCATTATGATGCCCGACATCAAAACAGCCGCCGATGTTGCCGCCTGTGTGAGCGCGGTGAAATATCCGCCCAAGGGCGAGCGTGGCCTTGGTCCCGTCCGCTCCGCCGATTATTTGCTGGGCAACAGGAGTCAGGGCGATTATGTGGCCTTTGCCAACGAGCAAACACTGGTGATGCCGATGATCGAAAACAGGGAAGCAATTGATAATCTGGACGATATACTCAAAATAGACGGGATCGATGGATTCGTGATCAGCCCCCGCGATTTGGCCATGAGCATGGGTTACTACGATGGCCCCGGCCATGACGAAGTCAAAAAAGCGATTGGTGCGGTGGTCGAAAAAATAAAAGCTGCCGGGCTGATCGTAGGCACTACGGCCGCCAGTGGCGATCAGGCCAAAACACTCATCGACCGGGGGGTGTTGTTCTGCCTCAATTCGTTTGCCGGGTTACTGAAATCGGCAGCGGGCGATTTCATGAAGGGGAGAAACAGTTAACAGCCAACAGTGAACAGCGAGCAGCCAACAGTAAGCAAGGAAAACTGTTCACTGTTGGCTGCTTGCTGCTCACTGTTATCACCGGTCTATACGATACTTTATGCAAGCCAACGCACCCCAGGAAATCCCCCGTTTCCCGTTCGGCAATAACCATTGTCAGGCTGATGCCGTCTTGATTTTCTTCGCCGGACGCGGATACATCACCGACAAAACCGACGGGTTTTGCTGCAGGCGGGTAAGATCGGTAGGGGAGAGGTTGGCCAGAAACGTGGTTTCTACACCCGTTCCTACTATGCTTAGTGCCTGACTATCAATGCGGTTCTTGCGAAGAAGTTGTTGGGGAGTCATGTTCGCGATGCGCTTTTGTCCCTTGCCCTGATGATTTGCGTTGAAGGCTTCACGTTCGGCGGGAGTCATGGCCGCCATTTTCGCTTCGCGTTCGGCTTTGAATTCAGCGCGTTCCCAGGCAGTCTTCGCCTTGTGGTTCCGGTGCATTTCGGGCTTCATGGCCGGGCTTGCGGGTGTAGCCGGCGTGGTGGGGAGTTAAAAAGAAACTGATGGTTTAACAGTGAAGCGCGTTTTACGGCATGACTGAACAATTTACCTTTGTCGCCAAACCAAACGCAGCCATTTTGATCGACGTATCCGTCATACTGGTTAACTATAAAACGCCGGGCTTATTGCTGGATTGCTTTAGAACCCTTTATAACCACACTAAGGGCGTGACGTTCGAGGTGCTGGTGATCGACAATGAGTCGGGCGACGATAGCGAGAGCCAAATCCGGGCGGCTTTCCCGAATGTTCGGTGGTTTCAGATGGGCTACAATTCGGGGTTCAGCCGGGCCAGTAACCGGGGTATCGAGAACGCCCGTGGCCGCTATGTGTTTCTGCTCAACGCCGACACCCTGCTGATCAACGACGTGTTGACCCAATTGGTGGGCCTGATGGATGCCCGGCCCGAGGTGGCGGGTTTATGTCCCATGCAGATTAACCGCGAGGGCAAGGTGCATCACGCCATTTTTACGTCGTTTGCGCACCTGCGTCGGCATTTTTTCATTTTTCCGCACACGCCGTTCCTGCTCAAATTAGTGCATCGACTCATCCCCGAACCCGTTTACGACGAACCCGATCAGGTTGAGTGGTTGTCGGGGGCCTGCCTGATGACCCGACCCTCGGTGATTGCTGAAGTTGGGCCGCTGGACGAGCGTTTTTTTATGTATGGCGAAGATAACGAGTGGAGTTACCGACTCGGTAAAGCGGGTCGGTTGCTGATGCTCCGCAATGCGTTCATTGTCCATTTAGAATATGGCAGTCAGGCCGATTACCGGCAGCCCGACCTCTCGCACATTAACCGATTTCGCACCCAGATGCACGTCTCGAACCTGCTTTGGTATCGGAAACAATACGGCGTAGGGGCCTATCTTTTCGTGATGGCGCACTACCTGTCGCTGGTTCCTGCTATCTTTGGCTGGAAGGTATTTGTGAACCTCCGGCAGGGGAAATCGCCTGGTTTTCAATTGGCTAATCAGCGAAAATTTGCCCGGCAAGTAGGTGTGTTTCTCCGTTTTTTCTGGCCAACAGTGCTTAAACGAAAGGAATTTTATAAAGTGTAGGATGCCGCTAATTTCCGTAATCACCATCACGCTTAACGACCAGCCCCGGCTTCCGCAAACGATAGCCAGCGTGGCGGGGCAAACGGGCGCATCGGTCGAGCATATTATTGTGGATGGCAATGGGAATGACGGCACTGCCGACTGGCTACGACAGAATAGTTTTCCCCTTGTGCGCTGGGTTAGTGAATCCGATACGGGTATTTACGATGCCATGAACAAGGGATTGGACATCGCTCGGGGGCAGTGGATTTATTTTCTCGGCGCGGGCGATGAATTGTTACCCGGCAGTTTTGACCGGATAGCCCCCCTGCTCACCAACAACCTCGACGCGCTGGTTGGTCACGTTCGGATGGTGGGGGGTGGCCGGTTTATTGGCACCTTTTCGGAGGCCATGCTGGTTAGTAACCTGATTCATCACCAGGCGGCTTTCTACAACCGGCAGCTTTTCGACACGTTTCAGTATGATATCAGCATGAAGGCCATGTCGGATTATGAACTGAACCTGCTGTTATACCTGCATCGAAAAGACGTGTGCGTCATCGACCTCGATATGGCTCTGTGTGATGTGCAAGGCATCAGCGCGGGGTTGATGCAGTCGCTCTGGGAATCGAATCGGATCAAATACCGTCATTTGGGACTTTGGCAGGGGACTCGCTATGGGGCTATTCTGGCCTGGAAATACGGAATGATCTATCTCAAAAAGCTGAAAAAGAACTATTTACAGTAAGTCAAGCGATCTCCCGGCTCTTTACCTCTTTCGCTCTTTACCCCAATGAAACGCCTACTTCTTTACGCCCTCTTCCTGCTTGCCAACTTTTGCCTTCGGGAATTGATCTAAAATATGCTGGAACGCCTGAATTCTTGTTGGGTCATGGATCAGGTGTAGGCGGGGTTCTACCCAGTCAGAATGGCAGTTTCCCCGGTGGAGGTGATGCCTGTGGCTATTACGGCGGAGGTGATGGGGCCAACGGTTTGGTCATCATTCGCTGGTAATAAGTAGGTGCTTTTAAACAACAGCCTTCGCCTGATGCTGTACCGATCCGACGTAGCCAACGTTCCTGATACCCTGTAAACTACCCTGACCGGGCGTAGCGTGGCGCTTTCGGGCGACTATGCCTTAGTCGGGGCATACCTGGATGATGCCTAAGCCAACATGAATCAAGGCTCGGCCTATCTCTTTAAACGGAATGGCACAAGCGGGCCGTTGGTGCGGGCCGTTACCGATAATGTCCCATCTAACACCCTCAACGGCAGTAATGTCGGTATCAGCGACGGCACGTTTATCATTGGGGGACACGGATTTGAGAGCAGCAAGGACAAGGTAGCGTTTGGCACGGTGGACAACTGAGGTTTAGTACGTTTTCACCAACCACTCCGACACGGCTTTTTGCGGTGTCGAAAAGTTGATCCCTACGCCCAAGAGCTTTTTGCCCGATTGGGCGTAGGGCAGCAAATACCCTTTGGTTTCAATTTGCGACAGGGCTTCCTGCGCCGTTTTGTCGAGTTTGAACTCGAAGGCGTAGGTGTATCTCTCGGTCTGCACCAAGGCATCGCAACGGCCCCGCGCCGTGTGTACTTCGCTCTGCACATAAACCCCCAGCAGCACAAACGTCAGGTGAATCAGGGCGTGGTAGAATCGTTCGTTTTCGGTTTGCCATAAATCGTAGGGCAAGGACGCGAAGACCGTGTTGATAACCTCGATAGCCGTGTCTATATCGTTGGTTTGCAAGGCGTTGCGGAGTTTGAGGATAAACGGGACAACTTCTTCCCCTTCGGCTTGCCGAAATATCCGCATTAAATATTGTTGAATCGAAAAACGAACCTCCTGGTTGGGGTAGTCTAAGGTATAAACTAAATCATCGGCATTGTAGGACTGAATGGTGAGGTAGCCCGTTTGAAACAGTAAGGTGATCGGTTGTAATTGTCTCAAA
>JAJAYX010000471.1 GCA_026785985.1 Rudanella sp.
ACCCAGACCAACGCCACCATAGGAGCCACGAAGACCCGCAAAACTTTCGTTCCAGGTAAAGCCGCTATAGATCAGGCCAAGGCCAGCATATAAATCGACTTTATCGCTCGACAGACTTAGCAGTTCGTTGAAGTGATAGGAACCACGGGCACCTATGCTATAATAGGAACCATACCCACCAAACGAACGAAATCCAGCAATGGCACCTACCGAAATATTTTTGACAACGCCCACCTCAAGCGATGCCCCTAAACCGATGCCGCCACCAAAACCGATACCACCATAGCCGCCCAGGCCAATGCCAAGGTTTAGGAATTTATCGCCTTTATCAACGGCAAGTTGAGCATAACTTTGAGTTGCTACCGACAGTAGTCCCATTAGGGCAGCAATCGCGAAGAATTTTTTCATGTGAGAAATGGATTTACGTTAAACATTGAGCAAAGTAATGTGTATTTCGGTTTGTTGACCAAGAAAAAGCACTATCTCTTATCTATCGGTAAAGATTTCATATGTTTTGTGAAATTATTGCATTAAATGTATACCTTTTAGTGCCAAAAAAACATTTTCAAGCCAATTAATGCATATAAATTCTCCCCCAACTCTATAAACAAAAGCGGCCAATCCCCATACGATTAGCCGCTTTTGTCATTTCTGAATGAAAACCCGAGGGTTTCAGGCATATACAGTTATCAATGCGCTACCCCGTCCTTCAATTTCTCCTTGAACACTTTTCTGAACTTATCCAGCTTTGGGGCAATCACAAACGCGCAATAACCCTGATCGGGGTTTTGCGCAAAATAGTTCTGGTGATAGTCCTCCGCTTCGTAGAATGGGCTGGCCGGGCTGATTTCCGTTACAATCGGCTTATCATAAGCTCCCGATTTGTTCAGTTCATCTTTCACGGTCTGAGCAAATTGTTTTTGCTGATCGTCGTGGTAAAAAATCACCGACCGATATTGGGTTCCCACGTCGGCTCCCTGCCGGTTCAGGCTGGTTGGGTCGTGGCTGCGGAAAAAAGCCTGCAACAATTCAGTGTAGGTGATTTTGGTGGGGTCGTAATTAACCTCAACACATTCGGCGTGGCCGGTGGTGCCGGTGCAAACTTCTTTGTAGGTTGGGTTCGGTTTGGGGCCGCCTTCGTAACCGGATACCGCCGATTGCACCCCGTCGAGGGTTTCAAACATAGCTTCTGTACACCAGAAACAGCCGGTGCCGAAGGTAGCTTTAGCCATGCCTGCTGGCGTAGCCGATAATTCGTTTGTGGTCATAACACGCGATTTTTTTTTGTTCGATGATTGGCTTTGGGCCATCCCTATAGATACTGTCAGACCCAATACAGATAATAACGCCATAGTAAAACGGGTAGCAAAAATCCCAAAAGTTGTTGTAACCATACGGGGTCGGTTGGGGTTTGATTGTGTAGCAAGATAACAGTTGTACTTTCCGATAAGTTTTCACGCACTCCATGAAGTCATTCAAACCCGAAACAATCCGTTATACCGGAAAAGGTACATTCAAAATTAAAGAGGCCCACACCAAAATCGACGACCTCTATGCCGATGATCTCGACTATGAAACCCAACTCCGGCAACAGGCCGCCGAGATCGACAAGTTCCAAACCAACCTATACGCCCACAATCGCTACGGAATGCTGACCGTGTTTCAGGCGATGGATGCGGCTGGTAAAGATGGCACCATTCAGCACGTATTCACCGGTACGAATCCGCTCGGCCTTCGGATTTATTCCTTCAAGAAACCCTCTGAGCAGGAGCTCGAACACGACTGGCTCTGGCGGTCGTGGCGCGACCTGCCCGAACGGGGAGTCATTGGCATTTTCAACCGTTCGTATTACGAAGAAGTGCTGGTGGTGAAGGTGCACCCGGAGATCTTGCTCAACAGTCAGCGGCTACCCACCGAGCGCACCAAAAACCTCAATGAGTTCTGGAAACACCGTTATGAAGCCATTTGCGATTTCGAAAAGCACCTGTATCGTAACGGATTCCCGGTCATAAAATTCTTTCTGCACGTGTCGAAGGAAGAGCAGGCCGAACGACTCATTGCCCGCATCGAAGACCCTGCCAAACATTGGAAATTTGATGAGCAGGATGTAAAAGAGCGCGGTTTCTGGAAAGCCTATCAGGCCGCTTTTGAGGAGGCCATCAACGAAACCGCCACCACTAACTCGCCCTGGTATGTAGTGCCTGCCGACGACAAAAAGAATATGCGTCTGATGGTAGGCCGCATTCTGATTGAGGAACTACAGAAACTGCCCATTGCCGAGCCGGATGTGGATGAAGCGAGATCCAAAGAATTGCAAAAATTGATTAAAGTGATTCAGGATCAGTAATGTATGGTAGACGGGACCGCCCGCGCGGTTGTAATCCATTATAACTCCCAACGTTATGAAAAAACTCAACGCCAGTTCCTTCCGGTTCGACGGAAAAAAGCCCTTTTCCACCAAGGACACCCCAACTCATATTGATCTTTTTTATCGACACGGAGGAGGCAATGGCTTTAGTAAATCAATACTTTAAAGACTTTGATTATGATAAACGTTGAAAAAATGGACGAGCAGGATTTTGTCTTCCTCGACCAGCCCTGGACAAAGAGGCTGAGCGACTCATCAACGTGATTGAGAAGCAGGACGGTGAACCATCGTCCGAACGGGTCTGGATAGCAAAAATGGCTAATGCGCCGTTTTCTTCAAAAATCTTGCGATCTTCTTTTTTCGTCGCCCGCAAACTGCCAAAACTCAGCACAAATACGCTCAACTGCGATTGCACTACCGCCGGATTGAAATTGGCTCCCTGCAACAGGTCTTTTTTCTGATAAATGGCCACCCGGTGATTAAACAGGCTATTTAGTTTCTGCCGATACGGGTGCGCCGGGTCCGAAAGGTTTCGCACCGTCTGATCGAGCAGGTTACTCCACGGTATCAGCCAGACAACCGCTTTGGGGGCATCGGTAGCGAAGGCATCGAACAGGGTACGGAGCGCGTTCACGGCGATAAATGTTTTGCCGCCCGCCGTTGGCACTTTCACGCACACATGCGGCACCCCCGGCACGTTGTTCTGATAGGGCCGTATACCGGTTCCGTTGAGCGGATCATAATCGCCAATGGCCTCCTGCCAGAACCGATTATAGGCCGTATCATAGCGTTTTTGCGCCTGTATGTACTGCAAATAAAGGTCGATGTCGCGAATGACACCGGCCTGATAGGGTTTGAGTTCCATTTAAAACCGGCTTATGTCCCTGGGGATTTTCTTAAAAATAATGGTTCTTGAAGAATTTACAGCGCCACATAAATGAGCTTTTCCACCCTTCATTTCTCTATTCCTCCCAGGCCGTGTAGCATCCATTTGTGCAGATTCATTATTTAGGTGACTGACCGAGTTTGATATTTGAGAACAATTTTGCAATTACGCCCTGTAATTGCAAAATGCTTACCCTCAAAAAAACAAACGATGAATCGACTAACGCTACCGGGCCGAATTTTTGTGACTGCTTTAATCCTCGCAGGTTTGTGGGGTCTGAAATGGCTGATCGTGGACAGCGGCTACGTGCTGAAGAAAACCGTGACCGAATCGCAGGCCGTTAGCCGAATTGACCTGCCCGACGCACCCAAAAATGCAGCTACGGCAGTAGCGCAAATGGCCATGCCCTCGGACAAAGAAGCGGCAATGGATACTCCCGAAGTTCGCTGGCAATTGTGGGCCTGGAATGCCCAAATGGGCCTTTTGTTTGCCAATGGTGGCCCCAAAACTACCGAAGGCTCCCTGATGGCGCAGAACAAAGTGAACCTAAGCCTGATCCGGCAGGACGATGTGCCGCAGATGCAGGCATCGCTGATCAAGTTTGCTAACGAATACAAAAAAGACCCCAAAACAAGCGAGGGAATCCATTTTGTGTCGATCATGGGTGATGGCGCTCCGTCGTTTCTGGCGGGTCTAAACCCCGAACTCGAAAAATTAGGGCCGGAATACAAAGCCCAGATTGTGTATACCTGCGGAAAATCTTTAGGTGAAGACAAACTGATGGGGCCAACCGCCTGGCGCGACAATCCGCAAACGGCTAAAGGAGGTATGTGTGCCGCGTATCTGCGCGATGGCGACTGGAATATTGTGGTAAAATGGTGCAGCGACAACGGTATCAAAGTGAACCCCGACGAGAAAAGCTACGATCCTGATGCCATGAACTTCGTGGCGGCAGACTCCTACATCGACGCGGCCCAGAAATACATTTCCGACTATGCCGAAGACCGCCCGGTGGTGGTAAACGGCAAAGCAACCGGCGAAAACCGGCGCGTGAAAGTGAACGCGGTGGCAACCTGGACTCCAGGCGACGTGATGGTGGCCGAGAAAAAAGGCGGCCTCGTCTCCATTGTGTCCACCAAAGAATACCGTTCGCAAATGCCCTGCGTAGTGATCGGTATCAAAAAATGGATGGAAGACAACCGCTCGACAGTCGAAAATCTTATTGATGCCATTGCCAAAGGGGGCGATCAGGTG
>JAJAYX010000472.1 GCA_026785985.1 Rudanella sp.
ACCAGCAATAATAGCATCTACCTGCCCCGACATGACGTAGGCAGCAGCCATGTTGATAGCCTCCAAACCCGACGAACAAAAGCGGTTCAACTGCACCCCGGCTACCGATTCGGCATAACCGGCTTCGAGCACTGCGGTGCGGGCAATATCGGCCCCCTGTTCGCCAACGGGGGTCACACAACCCATAATTACGTCGTCGATCAGGCTGGTATCGAGGTTGTTGCGGTCGCGCAGGTTCACCAAAACGCTGGTCAGAAGCTGAATAGGTTGCACATCGTGGAGCGATCCATCGCTCTTGCCGCGCCCGCGTGGGGTCCGAACGGCATCATAGATATAAGCGTCTGGCATTTGTTGACTGATTCTAAGTTTGTTTTGTACGCAAAGAACGTTGCTGGATGCCAAAATGTCGCGAAGTGGCAGAGAAAATTCAGGAAACCTTGTCGTGGAAATTGATAATGGATTGTTTGACAGCTTCCATTTTTTCGGGGCTAAACTCCTTACTATAAAGCCGTTCACTCAAGCCAGCAATCAACTGCCCCTGAGTCCAGTCGGGATATTTCCGGCGGAGTTGATCCAACACCAGTTCGCGCCCGTCTTCAATCATCTCCAGGCAAACTTCAATCCGCCGGCCAGGCGTCATAGCCTCAAAAATGGCTAATTGCCGCTTATAAATAGGGTCTGGGGTATCGTTCATAAAAGGCCAAACGTTTTAAGGTCTAGTTGGGTAATCCAATCTCGAACGTAGATCATATCGAGCTCATTATCAGCAATTAAATGCTCAATATCTATTTTCTGTTGCCCGCTCTGATAGTCCTGTATCCAGATCAGTTTTGAGAGAATCAAGTCCTCTACTGAAACAACCCAGGCTTCTGTCCCATAAACAATATCTCTTCTCTTTCTGGCAAATTCAGTGTGCCGAAAAGGCTCCTGCTTTCTAATTACGAAGTCAATTTTATAGCCGCTCGTATCATCAATAACATTAAAAAAGCCTTTTCTACGGATTTCCTCGTCAACAGAAGGCCGGTGAAAATAAAACCCATTGCTAAAAATTGCTTCTAACGTGGCTGCATCCTTATCCTGAAGAACTACCACCAGGTCAATATCACGGGTGAAGCGTGGAACGGTGTAAACACTCATGGCCACGCTGCCCGAAATCATGTAGGGAATTTCATTCTGGTCTAATTGGGAGCAGACGTAGTTCAAGAGTTCTTTCACCGGAGCAAGTTACGCCAACAAATCGTCCAGCGCATCCCGCAACTTCGGAAACTTGTATTGAAACGTGGTTTCGTGGGCAATGCGCTTGTTCAGCACCAAACTGCTCCCCAACACGGTAACAGCCAACTCACCAAAAGCCAATTTGATGGCTAAAGCCGGAATTTTGGTCAAAATCAACGGGCGGTGCAGCACACTGGCAATTTCACGGGTTAGTTCTTCATTGGTGACTGGGCCGGGAGCTACACCATTGTAAGCCCCGTGCCAGGATTCGGTTTCGAGGGCCTGAATATACATCTGACAAATGTCGTCTACGTGAATCCAGGAAATGTATTGCTGCCCTGAGCCTATGGGCGCACCGGCCCCCAATCGGATTGGCTGGGCCAGTTTGGGCAAGGCACCACCAGCCATTGTCAGCACCACGCCCGTGCGGATGCGAACCGTGCGGATTGGGACACCGTTCGTTTTCAAAGCTGCAATCTCCTCCACCGACCGTTCCCAGGCCCGCGTCACCTGAGCCAGAAAATCCGTTCCAGCCGGGCTGGATTCGGTTACGGGCCGGTCGCCGGAATCGCCCCCGTAATAGCCAATGGCTGAAGACGATACGAACACCCGAACCCGGTTAGGTGTTTTTTGAAGAGCCTGAGCCAGCAAAGCCGTTGATTGAGTACGGCTCTCAAGAATTTCGCGTTTACGGGTATCCGACCAGCGTTCGTCGGCGATGCCCGCCCCGGCAAGGTGGATAACGGCATCGGCGTTGGCCACGGCCTGCGCGTCGATTTGGCCCGTTTTTATGTCCCATTGATACACCTGGATACCCGGTACGGGTTTGTTGGAACGGCTCAAGAGCGAAACCGAGTAGCCTTTTTCCTGTAAGAGTTGAACGAGTCGGCGGCCAATGGAGCCGGTGCCGCCCGTAATCAGTACCGTCTTGGACATAGCATGATGGGTTTTGTTATGTGTATAATCTCAACCAACCTTGCTTTGTTTTTACTTCACTCCTTATCTTCGCCTTATGCCCGCAATCACCCCCGACCTCAAACGCGCCATTATTCGCCTTCCCGAGGGCGAAAAAGACAAGCTATTGCTCAAATTAGTGACCAAAGATGCCCTGCTGGTGGAGCGGCTTGAGTTTGAACTGATCGAACATGGCCAAACCGTGGACGAACGGCGGCTGATTATCCGGGAGTTCATCGACCGGACGGTGCGGCTGAAACAAGACTCAGCAGGCTGGATTATGATGGATATGCGAGCGGTCAGCGGCTACATTGCCCGCCATCTCAAAGTGACCAAAGACAAATATGGCGAGGTGGAACTGGGTATCTATATGCTCAATAGCTTTTTCGAGGAACGCCCCGACCAACTCCGAACCTATAACA
>JAJAYX010000473.1 GCA_026785985.1 Rudanella sp.
CAGGTCTAAAAACTCAGATTTGTTAGCCACCATAGACTGCCTGTCCAGTACCCTTTTTCGGAACGGGTATTTGCCCGACATCAATAAGCCCCTTTTCAATCAGGCGACCGGGGTTTCGCTAACGGTGTCTATTTATGCCGGCAAGTGGTGTCAGTTGCAAAATCAGGCGGCACTGGTGAATCTGAATGCCAGTCGGTACGCGGTGGATAATGCCAACGCTCAGCTACGGCAGAGTGTTGAATCAACAATGGCCGACATCCGGGCCAATCAGTCGCGGTTGCAGAACCTGAACGTGTCGGTGTTGCAGGCCGACAAAGCCCTGGCTATTGCCCGAACCCGGCTCCGAAATGGGGTTATTACTCCGGTCGAGTTACAGTCGGCAGAGACGGGGGTTGAGGAAGCTCGTCTGGCTCAGTTGGCGTTTCAATATCAATTGTTGTTGAATCAGTTAGAATTGAAACGACTGGCGGGGGAGACGTTGTGATTTCCTAAAAATTCATAATTTCAAACAACAAAGTGACTTGTCAGGCAGTTACTTAGGAAAGTAGCTCCTCAACAAATTACAATAACCTGATTATAGCCATGAAAGAAAAGATTATCGAAATACTGGGTAATTTCGGCATTCAGCGCACCGCCATCACCGAAAACGTTCACTTTACCCGCGATCTGGGCCTCGACAGCTTAGATACGGTTGACCTTATCATGCAGTTGGAACAGGAATTCGGCATCCGAATCCCCGACGAAGACTATTCAAAACTAACGACGTTTGGTGGCGTAGTTGATTATCTGGAGAACGAGCAACAGATTGCTGTGATGGCCTGATTGGGGTATTTTTGGAAGGCCAGAAGCCCGATTTCAACGATGGAACCGGGCTTGTTGTTGTTACACCTATTGACTCAATGACTCCACTCAAACCGTTTTATCGGTATCTTTGGTAAACCGCTATGCAACCATGTCTGAATTGCTGTTTCAACTCTTAGATACTCCTCAGGCTCCGCTTATCATCCAAAAAGCGCAGGCGTTTCTGCATAATGAACACCAGAAACGGCAGGCATTTTACGAATGGTTAGACGAAGACAAAAAAGCCGAGTTCATTAATGGTGAAGTGGTGGTTCATTCCCCCGCCCTTGACCGGCGGCATAATTCGGCGATGCTGTTGCTGGCTACCCTGCTCCGGGTTTATGTTGACGACCGTCAGTTGGGCATCGTGCGGGCCGAAAAAGCCCTTGTTGAGCTGACCCGCAACAGCTACGAGCCGGATATTTGTTTCTGGAACACCGATAGAGCCGCCCAAATCCATGATGAACTGCTATACTACCCGACTCCCGATTTCGTGGTCGAAGTCCTTTCTAAAAGCACAGAAAAATATGACCGAGAAATCAAATTTGCCGATTATGCCGCTCACAAAGTCGCTGAATACTGGATCATCGACTCTAAACGCAAAATAGTGGAGCAGTTCGGAATCGATGCCGATACCGAAGAATACGCTTTACTGACCAAAAGCGGCATAAAGGATACAGTAGTGAGTCACGCCATCAAGGGATTTGTCATCCCCGTTCGGGCCATCTTTGACGTAAACGCCAACGTGTCAGCACTCCGCTCGCTACTTACCGCCCCATATTGATATTGACCAGGGCGTTGCCCCGCAGCACCGGCACCACATCGTAGAGGTCGTGTTGCAGGCAGTAGGCAATGTCTTTCTGGATACCCAGACGCTGTAATCTTCTGACGTGCGAGGAGTTAGCCAGATACTGAATCAGATTGTCCTGCCCCTGGCAATAGATGCGCCACGCCATAATAGCACTGTCTTCGGCCATCATGCAGGTGTCTTTTAGTCGTTCTACCAATGCCCCGGCAAAGAGCGTATCCTCCAGGTTAAATCGTCCTTTCCAGCCCGCACACAGCACCAGCACATCGTAGGACTGCGATTTGAGGTAGCTCACAATCGCGTCTAAATTTAGAAACGATCCCACCAGCACTTTCACTGCCGAACGCGATTTGGTGATGGCCAGGGTGCCGTTGGTGGTGGTCATGGCAACAGAGACCCCCCGCAATCCTTCGTCCATATAGCTAAACGGTGAATTGTCGAGGTCGAAACCGTCGATTTTTTGAGCATTGCGTTCTGCCGCAGCCAGGTAGCCCTGTCGTTGCAGATCGCGGCATTCGTCAACCGTGGCTACCGGAATAATACGTTCGACTCCATAGGCGAAAGCCGTTACTATGCAGGAAGTAGCCCGGAACACATCGGCTACCACCACAATGGTGTTGTCGATGGTGTGTAAATGCAGTAATTCGGGGGTCAGACAAACGTCGATTTTTTTCATTTTTTAACAAACGGTAATTTAACAACCATCGCTTTGAGCAGCCGGTCGCGGATCTGCACGAAGATTTCGGTGCCGGGTTTGGCCAGTTCGGTGGGAACATAGCCCATGCCGATGCCTTTGCCAAGGGTAGGCGATTGGGTGCCCGAAGTTACCTCGCCAACAACAGTGCCATCGGCGGTGCAGAGTGGGTAATGAGAACGGGGAATGCCCCGGTCAATGAGTTCAAAAGCAATGAGTTTGCGCGGAACACCCGCTTCTTTTTGAGCTTTGAAGGTGCTGGCATTCGTGAAATCATGCGTGAATTTGGTGACCCAGCCAAGCCCCGCTTCAATGGGAGAGGTGGTGTCGGTGATGTCGTTACCGTACAGACAAAAGCCCATTTCGAGTCGGAGTGTATCGCGGGCACCCAGGCCAATAGGCTTGATGCCGTAGGGCGCACCGGCTTCCATAATGGCGTTCCAGACGATTTCGGCCTGGTGGTTCGACACGTAAATCTCGAAACCACCCGCTCCCGTGTAGCCCGTTGCCGACACAATCGCGTTGGCCTGCCCGGCAAAGTCGGTTTTCTCAAACGTATAATACGACATTGAGTCTAGTTTAGCCGGGGTCAGCGATTCCAGGGCTTTGACGGCTAACGGCCCCTGCACGGCAAACAGACACATGTCGTCGGAAACGTTTACCAGTTCCACGTCCAGGTCGCCCACAAACTGATTGATCCAGGCCCAGTCTTTGTCGATGTTCGACGCATTGACTACCAGCATGAATTCGATAGGGCTGATTTGATACACCAGCAAATCATCGATGATGCCGCCTGTTTGGTTGGGCAGGTAGCTATATTGCACCTTACCATCGAAAAGCAGGGCCGGATCGTTGGCCGACACGCGGCTGATGAGCGCACAGGCATCGGGGCCTTTCACAATGAACTCGCCCATGTGCGAGACATCGAAAATGCCCACAGCTTTACGCACAGCATGATGTTCGTCGAGGTCAGACGAGTAGCGGACGGGCATTTCATAGCCCGCGAAGGGCATGATTTTGGCTCCGAGTTGCTGATGAAGGTGATGGAGCGGGATTTGTTTGAGGGTCATAATGGCGCAAAAGTACGGAAATTGACTGGGGAATACAGCGGGTTAATTCAAGGCAAAATTGATGGGCAGGTTGTATTTTACGTTGACTGGTCGCCCTCGTTGAGTACCCGGTTTCCAGTAGCCATTTGTAGCTGCTGCCACACGAAGAGCTTCTCTGTCAAGAGCCGGATATACGCTCGTGGCGAAGTCCTTTCATTCCACCTTTAAACTCCGGCTGTTGTTCCGCAATTATGTATCAAAGCGTATCAGTCTGGTCAGCGTACTTTGCTTTTCCTGCAGATAGTACACCTTTGTCAAACACCTCTTCGGGCAAGGTTGCGTATCAGGCCAATTTTTGAGCGTATCAGCCATTTCCGACCTTTTCTGTATTTTTGGGTTTGCTTCATAACTAATCTTCATGCGAACGCGCTTTTTACTGCTTCTACTTACGGCCTTCATTCATCAACTCTGTCTTGGTCAGGCCGTTACAACTATTCCTGCATTCCCCACTGCTGATGCCGAAGTGACCCTGATCTTCGACGTAACCCAAATGAAAGACGGGCGGGCCGCCGGGTTGCTCGGAAAAACAAATGATGTTTTCCTGTGGTCGGGGGCTGGCTCAACCGATGCAGGTGATGCCTTTCAATATCAACCCGCCGGGCAAACCAATTTCAGCGTACCCTTTGCGCCGGGCACCATGACCTCGCTCGGCAATAACAAATGGCAGATTAAATTCATACCCCGTACCTATTTTGGTGTGCCAGTCGGCCAACCTATCAAGCGGTTGGGGGTGTTACTCAAAAGTGGCAATGGGGCGGCCCAAACGGAGGATTTATTCGTTAAAATTTACGACAATAGACTGAGCCTGACCCGTACCGAACCAACGGCTAAAAACTTTTTTGTAGCCGCAAACTCGTCTATTCTGTTTCGGGGGAAAGCGTCGCAACGGGCCACCCTTTCGCTCACCGTCGATGGTCAGCCGGTGGCCCAGCCAATTGTGGCCGACTCGCTCCGGGCTACCCTTAGTGCAGGCAGTGCAACGGGGGTTCAACGGAGGGCTATTTTTCGGGCACAAACCACCACCGAGGTCGCTGCCGACACGTTTTTCTTCGCCGTTCGACCTGAGCCGACCGTTGCTGTTCTGCCCGTTGGTATGAAGGATGGCGTTAATTATACCAGCCCCACCACCGCCGTTTTGGTGTTGTTTGCGCCCAAAAAGAACTTTGTTTATGCCATTGGCGAGTTCAACAACTGGCAGTCGTCGCCCGCGTACCTGATGAATCGAACGCCCGACGGAAACCGCTTCTGGATTGACCTCAAGAACCTGACTGCCGGGGCCGAAGCGGCCTACCAATACCTCGTGGATGGCATCCTCGCCGTGGCCGATCCCTACGCCGAAAAAATTCTCGACCCCAACAACGACAAATTCATTCCGGCCACCACCTATCCAGCCCTGAAGGCGTATCCCACCGGGGCCACGGGCATCGTGTCGGTGCTGCAACCCAGCCAAACGCCCTACACCTGGAAAACAACCGCTTTTCAACGGCCCGACCCAGGCAATTTGGTCGTTTATGAGTTGCTGGTGCGCGATTTCTCGGCCAATCGGAATTACAAAACCGTGGCCGACAGCCTGCCATACCTGAAACGGCTGGGGATAAACTGCATTGAAATTATGCCGATTATGGAATTCTCGGGCAACGATTCGTGGGGCTACAATCCCATTTTCTATTTCGCGCCCGACAAAGCCTACGGCACCAAACACGACCTGAAACGCCTGATCGACGCGGCCCACCTGAACGGTATTGCCGTGGTGTTAGACATGGTGCTGAACCAGGCTGACTATGAATTTCCTTACGTGAAGATGTATTGGGATGGGTCGCAGCCAGGCACCGACAGCCCTTTTTTCAACCCAC
>JAJAYX010000474.1 GCA_026785985.1 Rudanella sp.
CCAAAGAAGTGACCCCGCTCCGGCGGCAGGTAGACACCATCACCGAAATGGGTTGGGAAGTTTATCCCGAAAGCATGTACCAGATTATCAGGCAGTTCAACCAGTATAAAGGGGTTCACAAAATCTACATCACCGAGAGTGGCGTGGCCTTTTACGATCAGGTAGTGAAGGGGCAAGTGCATGACCCCGCCCGGATTCAGTATCATCAGGACTACCTAACCCAAACGCTTCGTGCCAAACAGCAAGGCATCCCCGTCGAAGGGTATTTTGCCTGGACATTTCTCGACAATTTCGAGTGGGCCGAGGGTTTTCGACCCCGTTTCGGACTGGTTCACGTTGACTTCAGAACCCAACAACGAATCGTAAAATCGTCGGGGAAATGGTTTCAGGAGTTGCTGAAGGTGGAGTCAGGTTAGGGTGTTGGCAGGTCAGGGGATCTACCGCCGTATCCTACACTCCGTTTACTTCCCCGTCATTACGTCATATTCTTTCGGTATCTCCACCCCCGCGAACTCATTCGTCAGGCCATAAAAAATAACCATAGTTAAAATCAGGCCAACTGTCAAAATCCACTTTGCCTGATTTCGGGGCGAAATTCCCCCAATACTCCGGGTCATTTTCTGAGCATGGACGGTAGCTACGTGACCGAAAACGGACAGGATTGCAAGCGCGTAATACGGCACGAAAAACAGGTTGAGCGGAAAGGTGTTCAGCCCGGCGGCCCCGAAGTAAAAGTTGGTGTCGAGATGCAGAACAAGCCGACCGGCAAACACGGCGCTCACGTGAACGACCAGAAAAATAGCCAGATAAAGCCCCGATCCAAGCTGGATTTTACCAAAACCCGAAAGAGGAACTTTTCGCTTCTTGCTGAACAGGGTCAGGCCCGTGATAATCTGGCTAAACACGGCGAGCAACAAAACCGTCTCGATAAACCGATTACGGTAAAAAAGCCGCAACATGTTCATCAGCTCAATGTGCTTATCCGCCCCGAAAAGTCCATAAACGTGGTTGGCCAAGTGAATGCCAATAAACCCCGAAAGCACGATTCCGGAGAGCTGATGTACTTTTTTAGAATCCATTATACAACGGAATCAGGTAAAGTACACTGCCCATTACGAATAACACGGTCAGGAAAATGCTGATCGGGTCGGTGGTAGGCTCCAGTTTCCGGAACCAAAACTGCTCAACGGTTCGGCCTATCCAGAACAACGAGGAGCCGAGCAATACGGCCTTGCCTAAGCCACTTGTCAGCAGTTCGTTGGGGAAATAGAAGCAAAGAAAAGCGTGGAAACCAAAGACAAAAATGATGCGAAGGTTCAGAATTTGCATCACCGCGTTGTTGGTGTTATCCAACTTAGCTAACTGCGTTTTCCAGTGTAGTTTGTCCCAAAACAGGCAGTGAAAGATGGCGAAGAAAAGGCTGTGAAAGCCGCCGATAATCAGTAACGTTTTCATCGGGAATGGTCTTGTTCCGGGCAAAAATCCCCCTTAATTCAGACCTTTCTTTTGATACAAATCAAATTCGCACTTTGGCGGCCCGAATTCGGCTGAGGGTTTCCTGGGTGATGCCCAGAAAAGAAGCAATATCGCCCAATGGTACCCGTAGTTCAATGGAAGGGTGAACCGCAATAAGGTTCAGGTAGCGTTGTTGGGCCGATTCAAACTGCAACGAAACCACGCGCTGTTGCAATTGAAGCATCGTTTTGGTGGTGCTGATTCGGCCCAGGCGTTCAAAATCGTGGTGTTTGTTGCAAAGGGTCATCATATCGTCCCGCGTAATCACGAGCAACGTGGAGTCCTCAATCAGTTCGATGTAGTGCGGACTTGGCACGAACAGAAAAAAACTGGTAATGGCGCAGATAAAGTCGTTCTCGAACGCGAACCAATCGGTTATGGTCTTGCCATCTTTTACATAATACGCTTTAACACAACCCTTCACAATAAATAACAGTTTATCGGAATGCTGCCCTTCCTTCACTAATTGCTCTCCTTTTTGGCAATTTAATACCTCAACGTACTGCCTGAAGTCGGCAAGGCTCTCTGGCGATAAGGGGCAGTAGTTCGTGACAATTCTATGGATACCGTTTTCGAGCATAACGGTGCCAAGTTACCCAGATAATCAATACCGAATACCCGCACAGGATCGCTATTATGCCGATGCAGACGCAGGAAATTGGATCACAAACGTCGTTCCCTGCCCTTCCGCACTTTCCACCGTCAGCATTCCCCCATGCCCCTTGGTGATAATGTCATAACTCAGGTTCAGTACTCGTATTCAGCACAAGGGTGGTGTCCTGAGCCAGGGCGGAAATCAGACTAAGGCCGAAGAGCATCAAAAGCAGCAGTAAGGGTTTCATCGACATGGTTTTAGGAACGGACGGGTAGCCTCACGGCAAACGGTATGGCTTATTTCTCCTCAATCAGTTGTTTCAACTGTTCCTTTGAGGGCAAATAGAGTTGATACTGACTGGCGAAAATCTGGTTATTGTCTTTGGGAAGTGTGATTTCGACGATAGCCTCGTTTTTGTCTTTGCAGACAATGATACCAATCGTTCTTTTTGTCGGTACTCAGGGCTAACCGTTCGTAGAGTGCGGAGTTGAACTGCCGCTCGAGTTCGTCTAAACTCCAATTATTTCGGGTAGCTTCAATCTCGTAAAATCGCCGTTCGGCTTCATTTTTAATGCGACACAGCAACAGGTAATGCGATCAACTGAGGGTAAACGACGGGCAATCTGTTTGGGTATTGTCAGCGGTTTGCAAATTCCGAGAATGGTTCTCGGAATTTGAATAGGTCAGATACAGTCTGCGCATATTTTCGAGATTATCAACAGAAAACCCTTTCCCGAATCGCTCTTTCAGTTGCCGACTGAGTGACAACAGCGTCTGTTTGGCATATTGGGCACGTACTTCACCTGCCTGTTCATGTTCCACAATTCGCATCCCGACTAAATAGTAGGTAGTTACCATCGCACTGTTGGTGGTGCGAATAAGCGACTTGCGAGCCGTTTCGATAACGGCAGCTACCTGCTCAAACAGTTTGATTGGGTTTTCTTCAACTTGACTCATACAGTAGTTGGGTTAGACTGGTTTAAGCAGGGAAATTAACAATAAAGGTCGTTCCCTCCCCTTCAACACTCTCTACCGTAAGCATTCCCCCATGCCCCTTGGTCACAATGTCATAGCTCAACGACAAGCCCAGCCCCGTGCCTTCGCCGGTGGGTTTGGTGGTGAAAAAGGGTTGAAATATCTTGGCCTTTACTGACTCGGGCATCCCCGTACCGTTGTCGCTGACCCGAATTTCGACGGTTCGGTGGTCCGATTGGTTTTGGGCGTAGCAGGTTTGCACCGTCACGGTGGGCTGGTAATTGGCGGGTTCCTGTTTTTGGCGTTGCTGAACGGCATAAAACGCATTGTTGAATAAATTCAGCAGCACCCGGCCCATATCCTGCGAAACGAGTTCAATTTTTGGCAAGGTGGGATCAAAATCGGTTTTTAGATTGGCATTAAACGTTTTGTCTTTGGCCCGTAATCCGTGATAAGCTAAGCGTAAATATTCGTCGGCCAGTGCGTTCAAATCGGTGGCTTGTCGTTCGCCGGTACTGCTGCGGGAGTGTTCGAGCATCCCCTTGACAATGGCCGAAGCCCTGCCGCCGTGATGGGTAATTTTTTGCAGGTTTTGGGTGAGGTCGTCGGCGATGGCTTTGGCCTCGGCGGTATCGCCCCGGTCGAGTTCGTCTTTCAATTCGCCGACTAATTCGGCGGAAACTTCCGAGAAATTATTGACGAAGTTGAGGGGGTTCTGAATCTCGTGGGCGATACCCGCCGTTAGCTCGCCCAAACTGGCCATTTTCTCTTTCTGAATGAGTTGGGTTTGGGTGGCGCGGAGTTCGGTCAGCGCGTTTTCGGCTTTGGTGCGTTGCTCGTGGATTTCGTCGCGCTGACGTTGGAGCAGGGCATTGGCCCGTTGCTGCTGCCGATTGTTGCGGTACAGCATCAGGGCGATGGCTCCCAGGACGGCTAATAGCCCGATGAAGATGTAAGTATGGACGGTGCTTCGGTATTCGGCTTTGGCGGCTTCTATTTCCTGAGCCTGTTGTTTTTCGTCAAACGTCAGCGACAGTAACTGCTTCATTTTGTCCTGACTGTAGAGACTGTCTTTGGC
>JAJAYX010000475.1 GCA_026785985.1 Rudanella sp.
AGATTTGCCTGTATACCTACAAAACGGTCAAAAATCAGGGTATTGACTGGTGGTACGAAAAATAAAAACGGCCTGTGTTTCACAGGCCGGGGATAGGAAATTGAGAAGCAATTAGTTACTCCTCCGTCACTGCAATGCTCTGAATTTTATCGCCCTGACGAATCTCGTCAAGCACGTCTAGTCCTTCCACCACTTTGCCGAAAACGGTGTGGTTGCGGTCGAGGTGGGCGGTGTTCTGGCGGTTGTGGCAGATAAAAAATTGCGATCCACCCGTGTTGCGACCCCGGTGTGCCATGCTTAACACCCCCCGGTCATGATGCTGGTTATCGCCGGTCAGTTCGCAGTCAATGCTGTAGCCGGGGCCACCCCCGCCCGTGCCGTCGGGATCGCCCCCCTGCACCATGAAATCGGGAATTACACGGTGAAACTTGATCCCGTCGTAGTAGCCTGACTCGGCTAATTTAATAAAGTTTGCGACAGTTTTGGGCGCGTCCTGCTCGTAGAATTCGATGGTCATTGTACCTTTGTCGGTACGCATTTCGGCTTTTTTCATGAGTCAAAGGTACGGCACTTTCCCAAATCATGCGTTACTTCGGGGGGGAACGCTCTTCTAAAGTATAAAGTAACTGGTTCACTCGAACCCCGGTATCTATGTCTATTTTGTTCTTCCTCTGGTCAATCATAGTTGGTTTTCTTGCCTTTAACATTGGCTATTTACTGCTGTGTGCCATTGCCGGGCGTTTGGGCCACGCCGACGATGTGCTGCCCGCACCGATGCAGTCCGTTAATCGAAAAATTGCCGTGCTGATTCCAGCCTATAAAGAGGACACCGTTATTCTCGACTCCGTTCGTGCCAATCTCCGGCAGGATTACCCAGCCAATTATTTCGACCTTGTTATTATTGCCGATTCGCTCCAGGAAAAAACCCTGTCTGAACTTGCCGGGTTGCCCGTTCGGGTGGTGCCGGTGTCGTTCGAGAAATCGACCGTAACAAAAGCGATTAACGCCGGGCTTGCTGCCATTGCCCATGACGACTATGCAATTGTGGCGGTTTCGGATGCCGACAACCACATGGCTCCTGATTTTCTGAGCCGGATCAATGCGGCTTTCGGGCAGGGCTGGCGGGCGGTACAGGGGCATCGGGTAGCCAAAAACACCCATTCGGGGGTGGCGTTGCTGGATGCTATCAGCGAAGAGATCAACAACCATATTTTCAGAAAGGGCGTGCGGGCTTTGGGCTTGTCGAGTGCCCTGATTGGGTCGGGAATGGCTTTTGACCACACCCTCATGCGGGCGGCCATGAGTGGGCAAACCACCACAGGAGGCTACGACAAAGAACTGGAAATGAACTTATTGCTCGGCGGGCATCGAATTGCCTACCTGGAACAGGCAGTCATCTACGACGAAAAAGTGGCCAATGCGGCTGTATTTCAGAATCAGCGTACCCGCTGGATTGCAGCCCAATGGCAATTTCTGAGCGGCTATTTTCGGCGGGGTCTGGCTGGTTTGACACACGGAAACGTGGAGGGTGCTTTCAAAATTCTCCAGACATTAATTTTGCCCCGCGTGTTGCTGATTGGCATTTTGGGCCTGGTCACGCTGCTAGGGGCCTTCGTCGGGTCAACTCTTTTCTGGGCCTTTCCCCTTGCGCTTCTTTTTGGCTTAATGGGTAGTCTGCTTATGGCGGTTCCGGCGTATCTTTGGAAGCAGGTAACCCTTCGCGAGTTATTATTAGTGCCTGCGTTGATGCTTCGGTTCGCCAGAGCGGTTCTGAATATTCGTAAAGCGTTTAGCAATTTTATGCACACGCCCCATGCGGTGAAATAATGGCCCCAAACTTGCTCATGGTATGAGTTGCCTCGAGTTTAATGACAAATGTGACATTTTTGAGGTTTCCCGTCAAAAGAAAGCTGTCATTTCCCAACCCTTGTCAACGATATTTTGTCCGCATACCCGTGTGTATCAACTTACTAAGGAGCATGACACTCAGAGGCCTAATTATCAGTCTATTATTTCTATTGATAATCTTATTTTCGTTCGACAGCGTTGCTCAACGCTCCAGTCCCCGAAACCGGGTTTCGTTTGGGCAGTCGGTCGGTATGAATAACGATACAACTTTTTTAGATGTCGATCAGGATATTGCGGTGCAGTTAATGCCTTTTGATGACCTGGTTCGCATTGCTGCAACCTATTCGCCCGTAGTGAAGTACCAGGCCGAAGTCATTAATTCCCTGAACTCAGGTCGAAGCCTATCCAAAGTACAAATTTTGCAGAATGCATCGGGGTTTGTGAATTACTCCGGTGGCAACCAAACATTACTCACAATGGGCGTGAATCAGCGGGGCGATCAATTGGGTCAGATCGCCAACGGCTATCGGGTGGGGGTCGATCTTCGGGTATCGTTGTATGACATAGTTGGCCGGAAACATCAGATCAAACAGGCTGAGGCCAACTACCGGGCTTCGGTGGTTCAGAAAGACATTGTCGAGTTACAGTTACGGCGGGAGATGATCACGGTTTATCAGGACATGATCACGGCCCAACAGGTGCTTAAATACCGGCTGATGGATGAACAGTCGGCTTTAGCATCGCTTCGTATTGCCGAATCGGAAAATCAAAAAGGTAGAATCACAAGCGAAGTTTTTGCCACGGCTACCAATCGGTATGTCGAGACGAAAGTGATTACCGAGCAGGTGAAAGGTGATTTTTTAAAGAATGTCCATCAGTTTGAGTCCTTAGTCGGGGTTCCTATCCAGCGCATGAAACGCTTCTAACATGAATATTGAGGTCTTTTTACGGGTTTTGAAACGGCATATCGGCTGGTTCATTCTGTTGCCCGCTCTCACGGCGGGTATGGCCTTTTATACTACTCAGGACGAGATAAAGGTCTATAGATCACAGGCTTCACTCTATACTGGTTTATCATCGGGCTATTCGATCACGTCGGATCTTCGGGCTTCCTACGGTGATCAGTCGGCTAGTGCATTCGACAATATGTTGAGCACACTAAACGCCAAAGAAACGATGTTGCGTGCGGGGAGCTACCTGCTCGCCGATCACCTCCAACTGACTGAACCCGATACGCTGGTGTTGGGCCGTGCCGGGTTCGATGCCCTTCAGACTGCCGTGCCAACCGATTGGCGGTTTATGTTACCCATTAATGGTAATGTGGTTGTCCTCCGGCGGGCCATCGACAGTTTAACCAAAGTGCCGACCGACAATCCCATCAAGCGACTGCTGCTCAAATCAGAATCGCCGTATTCCGTGGCTGTTATCACTGATAAACTGAAAGCAATAGCCCGTAAAAATACCAACGACGTGATGTTGCTGGAATACGAAGCCAACGATCCGGCGGTGGCCCAACGGACTCTGAATCATGCCATTGCGGTGCTGAATGAACGGTATTCAACGCTGAAAACATCCGAAACAAACTCCGTAGTAAGCTATTACGAAGGACAACTTCAACGGGCTAAACAATCGCTGGATAAAGCCGAAGGTAATTTACAAGCCTTTAGTGTGCAGCATCGTGTGCTCGACTACGACGAAGAGGCTCGCAACGTGGCGGCCTCACGTGAGGCTCTGCTTAATGAATATAATGAGGAGCAGATGCGCCGAAATGCGGCCAAAGCGTCGATGGACGCGCTCAAGTCACGGATGGGACAGCAGGTAACCATCAAAAAAGTAAATAACGACCTGTCGGAGAAGCAGCGCAGATTGGCTCAGGCCGAGGGCCAACTGGCCAACGCCCGCGCCTACAACCAGCCGAAAGGGGAAATTAGCCGCTTACAGGTCAAGGTGAAACAAGCCGAAGAAGAACTACGGGGCAGTGTGCAACGCTACGAAACAGCCACCACTACCGACGAATCGGTGCCGCAACAAACCGTTAGTACTGATCTGTTAGCCAAGACGTTAGAATATGAAGAGTCATCGGCTCGCCTGGAGTTATACCAAAAACGAATTGCCGAATTGGAGACAAAAACGAATGAGTTCAGCCCAATGGGGTCGCAGCTTCGGTCGTTGAAGCGCGATCTGAGCATCGCCGAAAAAGAGTATTTCGACTTGTTGCAACACGTAGATCAGTCGCGGACCAAACGGCAGGACGTTCGGGGGGGCAAACTGGAGCCACTCGATGCCCCCGATTATCCGCTTCTGCCCCAACCCTCCAAGCGACTCCAACTGATTATTATTGGCTTTGGTGTGGGCTTGTTTTTGGCCCTGTTGCTGGTGGCTCTCCGGTTCTGGCTAGACAAAACCATTAAGACACCAGAACAGGCCGAAATCCAGATTGGCCTGCCGATGACGGCTATTTTCCCGACGGTGAAAAAGCCACTTGTGTATTCGCGGGTGACCCGCACCGCCCGGACGATGTTCGAGCAGTTATTCAACGCCATCAATATTGAAGTGGCTCAAACAACCGGCAAACCATATCCACCCGTGGTGACCATTTTCAGCGTTCGAGCCAGACAGGGTAAAACGTGGGTAGCCGAGGGCCTGAATCGACTCTATACGGATGCCGATCAGCGGGTAGCCTACTGCTATCCCCGCCAAACGCCCAAGGAGTATCGGGTGTATAAAAACGGGGTAACCTATTTTCCCTACACTGTTCGGCCCGATTTTATGAACGTGACCAGTCTGGAATACCTGATTGACCACGACCATGAGTTCGATTCATCACAATTTGACCGGGTGGTGCTTGAATTACCGTCGCTCATCAATAATCAGATTCCGGTTTACCTGATGAAAGAAAGCGCGGTGTCGTTGTTGGTGGTTGATGCCACCACGGCCTGGGCACGAGCCGAAAAGCAACTCCTGAGTCTTTATGCCCGCGTGACCAACCAACCCATGTTAGCCGTTTTGAACCGGGTGGGGGGCGACCAATTGCAGATTCCGGCCCGGGCCGATGCCAAACAGGAGCCTGTATATCGGGACCATTCGCTGCAAACGCAGCGCGAGTAGCCTGGCGTGAGTAACTAACCCTCCCGGCCCGCCGACCCGTCGGACCGCAAAAATGTGATTCAATTCTATGCGTACAGCTACCCAAAAAGAAGCTGGATCGGTGGCATTGCCATTGATTCATCAGTACGTTGAGCAGACGACCCAAAATTACCCCGACAATGTAGCGGTGGTCTTTGGGAATCAGTCGCTTACCTACACTGAACTGAACCGTCGGGCTGATCAGTTAGCCCGACTCATCAACCATCATGCAGCCAAATCGGAGCGTGTTGGCATCAGCACTACCCGGAGTATCGAAATGGTCGTTTCGGTGCTGGCCATCCTAAAAGCAGGTAAAGCCTACCTCCCACTCGACCCGGCATATCCGAAATCGAGACTGGTGCAAATGCAGGCCGATGCTGATTTGACTCTTTGCCTGTCCACTACTGTAGATGCCCCTCTGTTTAGTGAATTGGGCTTGCTCGTGATCGACCCCAATTCGGAGGAGGCCGTGCCGGACTCGGAACCTGTTCGCCAATCCGAAACGGCGTATGTGCTGTATACCTCTGGCTCAACAGGTACACCAAAGGGCGTTTTGAACAGCCATGCGGGCTTGTCGAACTTCATTCAGTGGCAAATGGCTCACTCCTCGGCAAAGCCGGGCCTGAAAACCATTCAGTTTTGCCACCTCAGCTTCGATGGGTCATTCCCGGAGTTGTTCATTCCCTTGTCGACGGGTGGCACGCTCTATCTGATGACCGAATCGCAACGCCTGGAAGCCAGTCAGTTACTGCATTTTTTGATTGATAATGGCATTAACCGGGCGTTTTTGCCCTTTGTCGCTGTCCAATACCTTGCCGAAGCCGCCCAGGCGGAAAGGCTTTTCCCCGAAACGCTGGTTGAATTGGTGACGGGGGGAGAGGCCCTTAAAATCACGGAACCTATTGCCCGTTTTTTTGCTGCCTTACCCGGTTGCACGCTCATGAATGCCTACGGCCCCACCGAGGCCAGTGTGTGGATGGCCGAAAATAAACTGACGGGCGATTCGTCGGCATGGCCAACCTTGCCCCAAATTGGGCGACCCATTGGCAACACCGATTTACTGGTTCTCGACGACTCTGGTAATAAACGGCCCGTTGGTGAAGTAGGCGAACTGTGCATAGCCGGCGCTTGCCTGGCACAGGGCTACCTGAACCGCCCCGAACTAACCGCCGAAAAGTTTATCGACTGGACAAATGCCGGGGGTGACACCATCCGAATTTACCGCACCGGCGATTTAGGCCAGTATCTGCCTGATGGCGTGGTGGCCTTTGCCGGGCGCAAAGACGATCAAGTCAAGATTCGGGGAAACCGGGTGGAGTTGGGCGAAATTGAAGTGGCTCTGACCCGGCAAGCGGGTGTTCGGCAGGCTGTGGTAGTAGCCCGCGAGGATGTTCCGGGCCTGAAACGCCTGGTTGCCTACGTAGTGCCCGACTCGGCTACTACGGCTCTCGACCTGAACGAAATTCGCCGGACGCTAACCACGCAACTGCCCGATTTTATGTGGCCCGCCCAGTTTGTGGTCATCAATGAAATTCCCCAAACCACCGCCGGGAAAGTCGACAAAAAACGATTGCCCACCCCTGCCATCCAACGTCCCGATCTGACGGTGTTATATCGCAAACCCGGCACCCCGCTCGAACAAACCGTGAGCAACCTTTGGGCCGACCTTCTCCAACTGGATCGGGTGGGAACCGACGACAACTTTTTTGAACTGGGCGGCAACTCGCTGCTGGCTCAAAAAACGGTGGCGGCTCTTCGCCAACAGCACGGGCTCGAACTACCCATCACCAAACTGTATCAGCACCCCACGGTGGCGGGGGTGGCGAATTACCTCACCCCCTGCCCCTCTCCTACTGAGAGGGGAG
>JAJAYX010000476.1 GCA_026785985.1 Rudanella sp.
AGGAGCAAAAGCGCAATTATCCATCCCTTTTTCATAGCGTCGTTGCGTAGCAGGAAACGCGGACTGAAACCACAATAGGTATCTCAGCCGCCCCATGCTATCAGTAACGCAAAAAACAGGGCAGTAGATTTTTTGATTACGCCATTGCCCGAAACAAGTTGATAATATCGTCGTATGGCCCCACATCGTGCCACTCACCAGTGCCGGGGTTAAACCAGGCTCCGGTGTGTCGTGGGCGTTTGGTTTCGGGTTCGCTTTCCTCAATATCCAGTTCATAAATCGTACTCATCAGGGGCTGGAGTTGCTTCCAGGGCAACGTTTTCAGGCTCGAACGCCCTCCACGCATAATCTCCAGCGTCACGCTTCGCTCGGCAAAGGAAGCTGTCAGGTGAACCTCATAATCGCCTTCGCGTTTGAGTTCCAGAAATGTTACGTCAAAAGGACGTTCCCGCTCGGCGGCTTCGTAGGCAGCCTGCATCAATTCCTGAATCAAATATTGCCACCGTTCGTAATTTTGGGGCATTCCGGCAGTTTGAGTGGCCTCTTCCGCCGTCAGTGTCACCTCCCAAAAATCGTCGTCTTCGTCCAGATCATCCTCATTCAGGGGGTCTAATTTGGTGGCTTCCACCAGCGACTCCATCGCCTGTTGCCACACCTTTCCCAACCGCCCGTTCCACACAAAATCGTCCTCGCGGGTGTAGCCTTCGGCAATCAGTTCATCCTCATCAATGTCTTCGCGGTCGGGGTAAGTTATGCTCAGATCAACAGCGAGCGAATCCGTCGCGGGCCTGGCCGACAGGGTGAAGAAATAGGCATAGGGAGCCGGTAATGAACGGGCTGTCTGGAAACGAATCTGTGCGTTTTGGAACATAAACTATAAACTATAAACCATTTCCATCGTAGCTTTCCGGTCAATTTTGCCGGTGGGCGTTTCGCGGAAACTGGGTGCAAAGATAAGGGCTTTCGGCACAGCATAGGGGCCAATTTCCTGCCGAATTGCCGCCGACCATTGTTCTTGGGCAACTTCAACGGCTTGCTGAACAGCCCAATCACCCTCTACCACCAACACAAGCTGTTGCCCTAATCGCTCATTGGGGCGGCCTGCCACAAACAGCCGGGGCGACAAACCTACGGAAGTCAACACACTCATAATCAGCCGTTCAATCCGTTCGGGTTGCACTTTCACGCCCCCCGTGTTGATGATCGAGTCGGCGCGGCCCATGATGCGGAATTGGGTATGAGGTTCCTCGTGATCAACCCATTCCACCACATCGTTGGTTTGAATGAGCTGAAAACCGCTGGCTGCTGCCCGAATAGTCAAACAGTTTCGCTCGTCAACATCCAGAGCAACGCCCGACAGGGCTGTGAAAAAATTGGTAGCTTCTGACCCGTTGAGCCGCCTAATGGCAATGTGCGACACGGTTTCGGTCATACCGTAGGTGGCATAAACGGGAGCCACCATGGGTTGCAATTGAGTCTCCTGAGCCGGGCTGATGGCGGCACCACCCAGCAAAATAGCCTTTGCGCGGTTCAAAAGTAGTTTTTGAGCCGGGGTTTGCTCCAGGATTGTTTGCAGTTGCAGCGGGACAAAGGCCAGTAAATCGAAGGGAGCCGCATTGGTGTCAAAGCCAGCCAGGGGGTTGCCCGATGGCTCCACAATGGTCAATTGCAGGCCGAGGGTCAAGGCCCGTACCAGCATCATGGTACCCGCCACGTAGGCAATATTCAGGCAGCACAGGGCGGTGTCGCCCACCCTTAAGCCAAACGTTTGGCCTGTGAGTTCCGCGCTGGCCTGCATCTGAGCGCGGGTTAGCCTGATGGGTTTGGGGGTTCCCGTGGAGCCGGAAGTGTGTAACACAAACTCGGTCTGCCCCGACTGCCACGCCCGGCCAAACAAAACGGCCTGCTCTTCGTAGGGAGTACGAGCAGCAGGCCATTGGTTGGCGGTTAAGCGTCCGTCAAGAAAAAACATCAATTGAAAATGCGAAGCGTGTTACTTTTTTGATCGTTGGCAACCTTATACAACACCAACGGTAAAGTAGCCGGGCCATTCAACACCTTGCCTGTCAAGTCGTAGCGCGACCCATCGAGCGCGCAGTAAAACGAATTACTGTTGGCCTGAAACACCAGCGAAGTCCCTTCGTGTGTGCATTTGGGCGACACGGCAACAAACTGAGTTGACTGTACATTGGCAACAATCACGCGATTATTCACCACTACGTAATAGCCTTTTTTGAGCAAATCCGAATAGCGGGCATCATCCATCTTGATAGTCAGGTCGAGGAGATCGGCGTTCAGGGCAACATCCTCGGCTTTCAATACGCAGCCGCTCAGGTAAATGACACCCGCACTGAGGCCCATAAACCGAAAAAATTCCTGTCGATTCATCGTTTTAGAAATAGCTTTCATGGTGGTTCGTATCTTTGAAAACTCGTTTATGGTTTATAGTACTCGTGTACGGTTGGTTGCCATCGCTTGTGTCTCCACAGGCAATGACGTACGAACTCGAATGCAATCTAACTAAAAACCAAAAACGATGAACCATAAACCCCTTTTCAGACTAAACAAAGGCAACGAACGAAGGGTTTACCCCGCATCTATGGAAGAAGCAAAAGTCATTATTAACCCCATTTCGCCCGAAAAAGTGGCCGAAAGCCCCGGCCTGATGGAATACGCGCATACGGCGGGTGGGGCCATTATCAGGCCCGAAGACAAGGGTAAAATATCCGGCCGGGCCGTTACGGCCATGCGCGAACAAACCGACCTGCAACTGGCTCAACTCTTCAAACAGATGCAGCTACTGGCCGAACAGGCCACGGCTATCCGTCACCGGGTTGAGGTTTCCGAACGCATCTATGGTGCTCAAATGGGGTTCGACCCCATTGTCGGCCAAACCTATTATTTTTACGTCCGCAAAAACGGCATCGACGTATTATCCATGATTGCCCCGCACGAATGGGGCCGCAAATTCCCCTTTGAACGCTGTCTCGCCACCGTCCGCATGATGGCCGACCACACGTGGGATGTGCAGTATCATGAAACTGAGTTTTCAATGAGTGAATGAGTGAAAGAGCGAATGAGCGAATGGATACTTTGAATAGAGTCTGAAATCGCCCATTCACTCATTCACTCATTCGCTAATTCACTAATTATATGCAAAGCAACTACCCCTGGGAAACCATTAAGGCCTACAAAGAGATTCTGTTTTCGTATTACGAAGGCATTGCCAAAATCAGCATCAACCGGCCTCACAAACGCAACGCTTTTACACCCCTGACGGTGAAAGAGATGTCGGAAGCGATGGAACTGGCCCGGCAGGATGAGCGCGTGGGGGTGATTATTCTGACCGGCGAAGGGGGCGAAGCCTTCTGTTCAGGGGGCGACCAATCGGTGCGCGGGCATGGCGGTTATATTGGCGAAGACTCGGTGCCGCGCCTGAATGTGCTTGATTTTCAGATGCAAATCCGGCGCATTCCGAAGCCCGTTGTGGCTATGGTGGCGGGTTATGCCATTGGCGGTGGCCATGTGCTGCATGTGGTCTGCGACCTGAGTATTGCCGCCGAAAACGCCCGTTTTGGGCAAACCGGCCCCAAAGTCGGTTCGTTCGACGGGGGGTTTGGGGCTTCGTATCTGGCGCGGGTGGTGGGTCAGAAAAAGGCCCGCGAAATCTGGTTTCTCTGCGATCAATATAATGCTCAGGAAGCGCTGGATATGGGGTTGGTGAACAAGGTAGTACCGCTCGACAAACTAGAGGAGACCACCATTGAGTGGTGCCGCAAGATGCTCGAAAAAAGCCCGATTGCCCTCCGATTGCTCAAGGCATCATTCAACGCCGAACTCGACGGACAGGCTGGTATTCAGCAACTGGCAGGCGACGCAACACTGCTCTATTACCTCTCCGACGAAGCCAAAGAAGGGAAAAACGCGTTTCTGGAAAAGCGCAAACCCGATTTTGATCAGTTTCAGAAGTTTCCCTGATTCGGGACCGAACCAGGTGGTTTGTTTAACACAAGGAACCTTGGCATAAACATACGTTTCAGCTACTGTGCTACCGTAACACTAACGGTAGCACAGTAGCTGGTGCAACACGGGATGCAGGGAGCATGGGCCATGTGGGAGCCGATGAAGCGGCTTTACACACTCAGCTTCCTCATATACTCTGCATCCAGCTTCATACTTTCCATTGGCGAGACCGGGTACTCTTCCTGCTCTACCAGGAAATACTTCATGCCGTTTTGCATAGCCGTGTGAACAATGTGTTTGTAGTTTACTACGCCCTTGCCGAGGTCGTTCTGCACTACCTTATCACCCGTTTTGTTGTAATCCTTGACGTGACAAAGTTCGTAGCGTTTAGCATATTTTTTGAGGTGTTCGGCGGCATCCTGTCCGGCGGCTTCAATCCAGCAGAGATCCAGTTCAAACATCACGTTTTTGGGGTCGGTGTTAGCCAGCAGATACTCCTGCGGAATTTTTCCGTCGAGCGGCCTGAACGAGTAATCGTGGTTGTGGTAGCCGAATTTCAGGCCACTTTTATTGACCAACTCGCCTGTTTTGTTGAACCCATCGGCAATGCGTTTCCAGTCGTCAAATGACTTTTGCGGCCCTATGTATGGGCAAAGTAAATAGGACAATCCAGCCTCGGCAGCCATGTCGATACTCTTTTTTAGCTCCTCCGGGTTATTGGCCTGTTTGCCATAATCGAAGTGCGTACTGACCATTTTCACGTTGATTCCGCTCAGAAACGACTTGATCTCTTTGGGAGTCATACCCCACAAAAAGCCCTGTGGCCCACCATAGCTTTCAAATTGACGGTAACCCATCTGGGCCAGTTTGGTCATGGTGCCTTTGGGATCTTTGGGTAACACATCCCGCACACTATAGAGTTGCAGGCCAAACACGCCCACGTTTTTATGGGCCAGGACGGCAGTTTGGCTCAGCGTGAGCGCACCAGCGGCCATAACCCCGGTTTGCTTCAGAAATTCGCGACGATTGATCGACATACAGTTTTTGAGAGTTAAACGTATAGCCAAAAGGCAGGAGCCGCCGAAACTTACGGTTCGATGGGGCAAAACTTCGTATTTTTGCAGAATTATGCAATTACCCAAGTTATTTCTTCAGGCTGGCCGCGATGAGGCCTTGCGCCGGTTTCACCCCTGGGTGTTTTCGGGGGCCATCAGCCGCTACGAAGGCACCCTGACCGATGGCGATGTGGTGGAAGTCTTCGACAAAAAAGGCAATTACCTCGCCACCGGCCACTATCACGATGGCAGTATTGCCGTTCGGGTTTTTTCGTTCGAGCGCATCGTCCCCGACATTCACTACTGGACTAAAAAACTAACCGGTATCCGGCAATTCCGCGAGGCCATTATTGCCACTATTCCCAGCGTGGATTCGCCCGGCGTGGATTCGCCCGGCGTTCAAACAGATTGTTACCGGCTCGTACACGGCGAGGGCGACGGTTGTTCGGGCCTAATTATCGACTATTACAATGGCTTGGCCGTGTTGCAGGCCCACTCCATTGGGATGCACCGCGAACGGAATCTGATTACCGATGCCTTGAAAAACGTGTACGGCGATGCACTGGTGGCCGTTTATGACAAAAGCCACGAAACCGTTCCTGAACTCTACGGCCAAACCGTTACGAACGGCTATCTGCTCGGCACCGCCGAAACACCCCACGAGGTTCACGAAAATGGTCATGCTTTTTGGGTAGATTGGGTGACGGGCCAGAAAACAGGTTTCTTCCTCGATCAGCGCGACAACCGCCAACTGTTAGCCCGTTATTCGCACGGCAAGCGGGTGTTGAACACGTTTTGTTATTCCGGTGGATTTTCGGTTTACGCGCTCGGAGCCGGGGCCGCGCAGGTTCACTCGGTCGATTCGTCGCAGAAAGCCATTGACCTGACCAATCGCAACGTGGCTTTGAACGAAACAAAAGGGGAAACCGAGCAAAGCAATTCCCGCCACGAAGCCATCACCGATGATGTGATGGCCTATCTGAAAGCCCACCCCGACCAATATGACGTGGTGGTGCTGGACCCACCGGCCTATGCCAAAAATATTTCGGCGCGGCACCGGGCGGTGCAGGGCTACAAACGATTGAATATCGAAGGATTCAGGCGCGTGGCGAAGGGCGGCATCCTGTTCACGTTCTCCTGCTCGCAGGTGGTAAACCGCGAATTGTTCTACAACACAGTGGTGGCCGCTGCCATCGAAGCCGGGCGACAAGTGCGGGTTCTCCACCACCTGAGCCAACCCGCCGATCACCCCGTCAGCCTGTTCCACCCGGAAGGGGGGTATTTGAAGGGACTGGTGCTTTGGGTGGAGTAAGTCAAAGCAGTTCTTCTACCAAATACGGGAGATAGGGATCCAACTGCACGGTATCTTTGAAGGCCGAAACGGCTAACAATTTGTTGTCATAGGCATCGTGGCGGAGTTCAACGTAGAAGTCATGAAAACTGTAGAGCAGGAAAATGAATTCGTCTTCGTAGCGATTAGCCAGAACATCACCCTGGTAATACAGGGTGTCTAACTGTTGCTCGGTTGGTAAAGCGGAGAAGTCGGCAGGTTTCATAGCGAAATATATTCGGGGGGGTGAAGGTAAGGGATTAAATTTTCACGCGCTTACCGGTTCGGGCCGCTTCGTAGATCGCTTCCACAATTTTAATGTCGCGCAGACCCTCTTCACCCGGCACCAGCACCGGGGTTTTGTTGATAATTGCCAGTGCGTCGTCGTCCATTTGCATCGCCTGTTGCATGGGCACTTCATAGGGATGGTTAAACGAAAATCCGCCTGATCCGTTGCCTTTCACACCGTTGTATCCTGAGTAAGGTTCCACTCTCAGAATTCCTTTTTCGCCCGTTACGTGCATAAAATTCATGTTCATGCCGTAGCTGGTTTGCAGGGCTGCACGCGCTCCGCTCGGAAACTCCAACTGCACCATCGAGGTTTCGTCGAGACCGTTTTTATAGACATTGGGCCGGGTGGTATATTGCTGGGCCGTCACGGCAATAGGTTCCTCGCCCGTGGCCAGCCGCGCCCCCTGAATCACATACACCCCCATATCGTACATTACGCCCCCGCCCATCTCTTTTTTCTGTTTCCAATGATCGGTGCGGGCATCAAAGTAAGCCGCCGAACAACTCACCATCTTGATCGGGCCAATTTTGCCATCGCGCAAAAACTTTACGTATTCCCGGGTGTTGGGTTCGTGATGAAGCCGGTAACCCACCGTGAGCGAGACGTTGGCCTTTTTGCAGGCATCAATCATATCCTGGCACTCTTTGGCCGTAACCGCCATCGGTTTTTCCACCCAAACGTGCTTACCCGCTTTAGCCGCCCGTACCACATAGTCGCGGTGCATCGACGGGGGCAACACCACATAAATCACGTCGATATCGGGGTTGTTGGCCACCTGATCGAACGTTTCGTAGGAATAGACGTTTTTGTCGGGGATGTTATACTGCTTCTTCCACTTCTCGGCTTTGGCGGGTGTTCCCGTCACGATGCCGGCTAAGTAACAATTCTTTGTCTTTTGCAGGGCCGGGGCCAGCAAATCAGTGCTATAATATCCCAAACCTACCAGAGCAACACCCAGTTTGTCTTTTTTAGGTCGGGGTTCCGTTTGGGTTGTGGCCAGCAACGAGTCAGGTGCAAGAATACTGGCAGTGGTGCCAACGG
>JAJAYX010000477.1 GCA_026785985.1 Rudanella sp.
CCATGCAGGTGGCTAATAAAAATATACCGTAACCGACCTGGCCGGACGTGCTGCTCAATCAAACGATACTGCGTTGCTTCGCCACAGTCGATCAAAAACAGATCATTCCGATAGGTCACTAATTGGGCAGTCTGATGCCGTCCCAGTGTAGGTGTGGCCGAACCAACGCCCAGGAACAATACACTAAACGGAATCGGCGACTGTTGCCCCGTGGGTTCATGGTTCGGGTTCCTGGCCAGCTCCGTATTCTCCGTCATACTCGTTATCGTCGTCGTTGCGGAAATCGTTTTCCAGTTCATTCATAAATACCGCATCAATAGCTTCCTCAACGGTTGGCAACACGGTCAGATCAGCAATGGTAGCCTCCTCAATCTGATCAATAAGGGCATCGTCTTTACTAACCAGCACCAACATGCCCAGTTCATTGGCGCATTGCCGGTTAATTTTTCGAATCGACAGCAATCCAGCAGCATCTAATGTTCGGACACCGGCCAAATCAACAATCAGGTTACTGTGTCCTTCACGAAACAACGACCGGCTTGCTGTTTCAAAATTGGCTGGCACTTCGCCACTAAAGTCCGCTTCAGATAGCCGAATCAGTGCGTACTGCTCGTTTTTCTCAATCGAATGATTCATAGAATAAAGGTCATTTAATGGTCAGTGGAGGTACCATAATAGTCACTCATTGCAAAAGGCTACAAATGACGATAAATGACAACTATTGACCAAAAATTTTCAGAATACTGACTTCAATTCGAGCAAGCGGGTCTGTGAGATCGGCGGGCTGAAATGGCAGTCCTGTAACGGTTTCATATAACTCCACATACCGCGCCGAAATCTGAGCAATCCATTTATCTGGCATGTCAGGAATTGTCTGTCCGTCTTTACCCTGAAAATTATGCGCAATCAGCCATTCTCTAACGAACTCCTTGGACAATTGTTTCTGAGGTAACCCCTGTCGTTGGTTTTCGGGATATTGATCAGCGTAAAAATAACGTGATGAATCGGGAGTATGAACTTCATCGATCAAATACACCTGATTATTTCGCTGCCCAAACTCATATTTAGTGTCAACCAGCAATAAACCCCGCTTACCAGCCATTTGGGTTCCCCGTTCAAACAGGGCCAGCGCATAGTTTTCTAATTGACTATATTCCCCATCGAATACCAATCCCTGGCGAATAATTTCCTCCCGGCTGATGTCTTCATCATGGCCCTCATGGGCTTTGGTGGTTGGCGTGATAATGGGTGTTGGCAAGCGATCATTTTCGCGCAGGCCATCGGGCAACGTCACCCCACACAGCAAACGGCCGCCCGCGCGATAGGTTCGCCAGGCGTGGCCCGCCAGATAACCCCGAACCACCATTTCTACCGGATATGGTTCACATCGCCAGCCGACGCTCACGTTCGGGTCGGGTACGTCGATGAGCCAGTTCGGCACAAGGTCGGCGGTGGCTTGCAGAAAATAGGCCGCTGTTTGGTTCAGCACCTGTCCTTTGTGCGGAATAGGTCGGGGCAGGACAACATCAAACGCCGAAATCCGATCCGACGCGATCATAACCAGCTTATCACCAAATGAATACACCTCCCGAACTTTGCCCTGGTAATAGCCCGTTTGCCCAGGAAAATTAAAGTTTGTTTGCAAAACGATTTTTCAGTTATCAGTGATCCGCCAACAGGTTGCTTCATGGCAGGAAATTTTAGCGACAGTAAACTATTAGCTGTTGGCTGGTCACTATTCATTGTTTAAAGTTTCTCGATCACCAACGCGGAGGCACCACCCCCTCCGTTGCAGATACCCACTGCCCCAAAACGCCCTCCACGTTGCTGTAACACATTGGTGAGGGTGGTGACGATGCGAGCACCCGACGCACCCAGCGGGTGGCCAATGGAGACTGCACCACCCAGCACGTTCATTTTCTCCTGCGGCACTTCCAGTAATTGACTGAATGCCAGGGGTACAACAGCGAAAGCCTCATTTATTTCAAAGTAATCAATATCGGCTATTGTCAGCCCCGCCCGTTCCAATGCTTTCGGAACGGCCTTTGTTGGGGCCGTGGTGAACCATTCAGGCTCCTGCTCGGCATCGGCATAGCCCAAAATACGCGCTATTGGTTTCAGACCCAATTCATCTGCTTTTTGGCGACTCATCAGCACCAAAGCCGATGCCCCGTCGTTGATCGTCGAGGCATTGGCGGCCGTCACGGTGCCGTCTTTTGTAAAAGCCGGTTTTAAGCCAGGAATTTTCTCGTAAATAACGTTTTTAAATTCCTCGTCCTCCCCTACTGTCACCGTGCCTTTCCGTCCGGCTACCTCTACCGGCACAATCTCGGCGCCAAATGAACCATCAGCGGTGGCGGTCTCAGCCCGGCGATACGACTGCACCGCATAGGCATCCTGATCTTCGCGGCTAAGGTTGTAGCGGGTAGCCGTGCGGTCGGCAAAAACGCCCATCGCGCATTGATCATAGGCATCGAGCAGGCCATCTTTCGCTAGGCCATCAACTAATTCAGCATTCCCATATTTATAACCAAAACGGGCTTTAGGAACATAATAAGGCACATTCGACATACTTTCCATGCCCCCGGCCACCACCACCTCAGCCAGCCCAAGCTGAATGGACTGAGCCGCCATCATAATGGCTTTGGTGCCCGATGCACATACTTTGTTGATGGTTGTGCAGGGAACGGTAGGGGGCAAACCGGCTTTCAAAGCGGCCTGTTTGGCGGGAGCCTGCCCCACATTAGCCGATACGACATTACCCATATAGACTTCTTCAACCAGTTCGGGCTGAATACCGGCCCGGTTCAGTACACCACGGATGGCGGCTGCGCCCAGTTCAGTGGCTGTTAACGTTGACAATACCCCGCCAAAACTCCCGATGGGCGTGCGGACGGCTGATACAATTACTACCTCTGTCATAGTTTGTTGTTGATGAATTGGACTATTTTTTTACCAGTATCTGGTATTTTTCGATGGATGATCTCCTATCGACCGTCGACGAGCCAGTTCAAGGGGTAAATCGTCTTCCCGCATGGAGTTGAGCAGTTGGTTAGCCTGTTCTTCTGTCATGTTCATTGTCTGTAACCGACGTAACACTTGTTCCCGTCTGGGCGAGCGGGCTACTTCCTGCTTGCTTTGTTGGGGTGTTTGTCGCGGTTTCTGTACCTTTTTAGGTTTATTTTCAGATGACTCACGCCCTGAGAACCGTTTCTTGAGCAACTCATAATTATAGCGGGCCGGTTCGTTTTCAGGATCGGCGAGCAATGCCTTTCGGAACAGGTCGATTGCCTGAGCCGAGTCCCGGTCAGCACAGGCAATCACGCCTAATTGTGTATAAGCCACCCCTACTGAAGCCCCCTTTGCTAATGGAACAAAGGCTTCGTAGGCC
>JAJAYX010000478.1 GCA_026785985.1 Rudanella sp.
AGCCAGTACTATGTATTGCAAACTACATGATCGGCAGTTTTTGGAACACGAACGGTTTTAGCACTGTTTACCTGGGTTAATGGATCTTTTTTTTGATATGACAACCACGCAACTCCAACCTCTTTTTCGCTCTCCTCCTCTACTTAAATCGCTCCCCGGTCTCATTGCCGCCGAAAGCACCCGGCATGGTGGTGTTAGTCCGGCCCCGTTTAAATCGCTTAACCTTGGCCTGAATACGACCGACGATGCCCGGAACGTGGAAGAGAACCGGGAGCGTTTTTTTACGGCCCTCGGTATCGACCCCGCCCGCGTAGCTACTTCGCATCAGGTGCATGGTCAGGAAATAGTAACTGTTGTGGAGCCGGGTCGCTATGAGGGGTACGACGCGCTGATGACCAACCAGCCCAATCTGTTTGTGGGGGTTAGCGTTGCTGATTGCGTTCCGATTTTGGTCTATGACCAGAAAAATAAAGCGGTAGCCGCAATCCACGCCGGTTGGAAGGGAACAGTGGCCGAACTGCTGCGGCTGACGCTCGAAGCCATGCAACAGACCTATAACACCAATGCCCGCGACTGCTATGCCTATGTAGGCACGTGCATCGACGAAACCTCGTTTGAAGTGGGGCCGGATGTGGCCGATCAGTTTGCACCCGAGTTTAAACGGGTTGACGAGTTCACCCAACGAACCTTTATCAATCTTCGGTCGGCTAACACAAAGCAACTGATCAATTTTGGCATTCCCACAGCGCAGATTGCTATCTCGTCGTTCTCAACTGTTCTAAATAATGACGATTGTTTTTCCCACAGGCTCGAAAAAGGGCGAACAGGCCGCCTGATGGCAATTATTGGAATTAAAACTTAAACATTTTAAAACGCTTACCGTTTCTATGAACGAGTTGCCTACGAGGGGCAACTGCCATAAACTCAACGTTATAAAGTCATGAGCTTCTTAATTTCTATCCTGGTTGGTGCCATAGCTGGTTGGCTGGCTGACCTCCTTTTCAAGCGGTTTTCGTTCTCGTTGCTCACCCAGATTCTGCTCGGTATTGTCGGCGGTCTGATTGGTGGCTGGATTTTTGGCTCAACCTTCGCAACGGGTGCCGGTGGCATTGTTGACCGCATCCTAACGGCCTTTGTTGGTGCCGTAATCGTTCTGGGCATTGCCGCTTTGATTAAAGGCAGCCGCAGAACTGTATAATAAATAAAGGAGTGATGAGAGGAGGCAGGAACGGGGCTGCAAGCGTAAGCTGATCCCTTTTCCTGCCTCCTCTCATTTACTGCCTTTTCCTCACCAATACCCCTAGCACCACCATCGCTGCCGCGCAAATAGCCAGGCCACCAGCTTCGCGGGCCAGTTCGATGTTGACGGTTTTCATACCCATCTCGTCCAACAAAAATCCTTCAAAGTGTGGGGGCCATTGATACACAGCCGCCACAACATACATAGCGGCCATAACCCAGTAGAACCACGGTCGACCAACCCGAAACAGGGCCATAATACTGGCTAGGGTGGCTAACCCATAAATAGGAATCCATATTTCGGGGTCGGGGTCGTTATACTGGAACCCGGCAAACAGCGCGAACAAAAGCGCGAAAGCGATAGCAATTGGTTTTAGCATATTAATTACAGTGTTGCGCCACAGCGTTCACCGCGTCGGCGTAGCCCAACTGCTGGGCTTGTTTTAAACTTAGGCATCCCAAATCTCGCTGATTATTAAGCAATTGAGCCAAACCCAGGCCATAAAATGCCTTTCCGAATGAGGGATCCGATTCGGCCGATTTCTGAAAATCGGCTAACGCTTTGGGCAGGTTCTTTTGCTCAAAATACAAATTCCCCCGGTTATATAAAGCCCGTGCGTTCTTCGGATTCAGGTCAATAGCCTTCGTAAAATCGGTGATAGCGGGTTGGGGTTGGCTTTGAGTTGCAAACAATTGTCCCCGGTTCAGATACAGATCAGATGCCGCTCGTAGGGCCGTGTCGGGCACAAACCGGATTGCATCTGAATAATCTTTCAAGGCCCCGTCCAGATCACTTTGAGCCGTTTTCAACAAGGCCCGATTATAATAAGGTCGGTAGGATTCAGGACTCAATTTAATGGCCTGATCATAATCTAACAACGCATTGCTGTATTCTTTCTGCTCAAAATAAGCCACGCCCCGCGTGTTGAACGCTTCAGCATTATCGTCGGCGGCTTCGATGGCCTGATTCAGAGCGGTGATAGCTTCCCGCGTTTTTCCGTCCTTTAGCAAAGTCCGCCCCTGCTCCAAATACGAATCAGAAGACGTACAGGCTTGTAAGAAAACGAGCAGAACGCCTGCCAGCCATTTATTTTTTTGGTGCATTATAAACTTGATCGTCAGTGAATTTATCCTACGGCAGCCTGGCAATTAGGCCAAGATAAACACAAAAGTACAATCGGGGCTTTACAAAGCCCGAAATTTGCAGTATCTTTGCATCGGCAAATCGGTGCTACCAGCTCCTGCTGAATCCCCCAGGTCTTGACCGAAGCAAGGGTAAGTAGTCGTAGCGGTGAGACATTGGTTTGCCATTTTTTTTATCCTCTCCCCAACCCTTTCATGGAATTGACCCACTCGCTCACGGCGACTTTTCGCGCTCAATTCAACGCCGACCCCCTCCTGATTTGCTCACCGGGCCGCGTAAACCTCATTGGTGAACACACCGATTACAACGAAGGCTTCGTGTTGCCAGCCGCCATCGACAAAGCTATTTATTTAGCCGTTGGCCCCCGCTCCGACAGTCAACTCCATTTTGAAGCCGTCGATCTACAGCAATCCTATACCGGCTCAACCGACAGGCTGACCAAAACCAATTCGTGGGCCGATTACCTCCTCGGCGTGGTCGATCAGTTCCAAAAAGCGGGTTTAGCAACGGGGGGCATGAACGTGGTTTTCGGTGGCACCATCCCCATCGGGTCGGGTTTGTCGTCGTCGGCGGCACTCGAAAATGGGGTAGGCATGGCCCTGAACGAACTCTTCAACAGAGGCACCGTTGACCGGCTCGACATGGTCAAGCTGAGCAAACAGGCTGAAAACCAATTTGTTGGTGTTCAGTGTGGCATCATGGATATGTTTGCCAGTATGATGGGGCGGGCCAATCACGTTATCAAACTCGACTGTCGCTCGCTGGAGTATGCCTACGCCCGCATCAACATGGCCGGTGTGCGCATCGTGTTGTGCGACTCGCGGGTGAAACACTCCTTAGCCGAGTCGGAATACAACACCCGACGGGCCGAATGCGAAGCTGGCGTAAAGATGGTGCAGGCAGCCGAGGGCGACACCATCCGAAGCCTGCGCGACGTGACCATGCCCATGCTCGACAAACACCTGAACCAACAGGAGCCGCTGCTCTATCGGCGGTGCGCCTATGTGGTTCAGGAAAATAAGCGCCTGCTCGAAGCCGTTAACCATCTGGAGAGTGGAAATCTCTACGCTTTTGGCCAGCTGATGTATGGTTCGCACGAGGGCTTGAGCAAAATGTATGAAGTGAGCTGCCCCGAACTCGACATGCTGGTTGACATTGCCCGTACCGTTCCGGGGGTGTTTGGGGGCCGTATGATGGGCGGTGGTTTCGGCGGTTGCACCATCAATCTTGTTCAGGCCGACGAATTGGAAAATTTCACGAACGTGATGCGCAAACGGTTTCTGGCCCGAACCGGCCTCGAAACGCTCCTGCATGTGTGTCAGACTCAGAACGGCACTCATGTTCTCTGACAATACATTACTTTTGCATTATAACTGACTGACATTATGAAATTTTTCATTGATACGGCAAACCTCGCCGAAATCCGCGAAGCCCAGGACATGGGTATTCTCGATGGTGTCACAACCAACCCCTCGTTGATGGCTAAAGAGGGCATTACGGGAAAAGACAACGTGTTGCGGCACTACAAGCAGATTTGCGATATTGTCGAAGGCGATGTAAGTGCCGAAGTAATTGCCACGACCTTTGACGAAATGATTCGCGAAGGCGAAGAATTGGCCGAACTCGACGAGAACATTGTGGTGAAACTACCCATGATTAAAGATGGCATCAAAGCCATCAAATATTTCTCGGAAAAAGGCATTCGTACCAACTGTACGCTTGTTTTCTCGGCTGGTCAGGCCTTGTTAGCTGCCAAAGCCGGAGCCTCCTATGTATCGCCCTTTGTGGGTCGTTTAGATGACATCTCGACGGATGGCGTAGCCCTGATC
>JAJAYX010000479.1 GCA_026785985.1 Rudanella sp.
ACTTTACCAGACTCGTGAATAGCTTCGATTTGTTCAGCTTCCACAAAGGTTGGAATATCGAGTACGCGAAGAAACATGGGAACAGCCAACCGCTGAGAGTTACCACCCGGATTAAGAATATCATCGTCCTGCCGATTGGCTGTGCCAACAAGCAGTGTATATAAAACCAATTTATTGCCTTCCACCAATACGTTAAACGAATTGGCATTAACGCCGGGGGCTGACAACGTTATAACGAGACGCTCCTCTTCGCGCTCCACATTCATCGTTGTCATGCTCGAACCGCCGTAGAGCGTATTGAGAAGATCAATCTGACCTCCCGTTCCGCTGAACACATTTTCTATCGCTCTCATCGGTATCTGTTGTTTACTGGTCAATTAACCTGTTCTATTCAAATGCCGTGCCGTTGGCTCCTTTACGACGAAATGCCGACAAGCTGTCAGGATTTTTTACAGAAAAACAGGTCTTATACGTCTTTTTGGCGTATTTTTGGCTATTTGACACCGTAATTTTTTTTGACCATTTGGTATGTGGATTTTTATCGCGTTGCTTTTTGGGGTTTTTATGTGGCTAAATTTCCACAGAAACCACCACGGTTTACGAGTTCTGATGTATCACAAGGTCAGCACAACCGACATCGATTTTATGACTGTGACCACAGAACAGCTTCGGGGGCACCTCACTTACCTCCGGCAGGCCAACTACCAGTTTGTTTCATTATCTGACGTGCTTGATTCACTGAAAAAAGACAGGGCTGTGTCGTTGCCCCGCCGTGCCATGCTGGTCACCTTCGATGATGCTTACGAAAATAACCTGACTAATGCACTCCCTATTCTACAGGAGTTTGCCGTGCCAGTCACCATTTTTGTCTCGACAGCTTTTGTAGGCGGGATGAATGAATGGGACGGCAGCACCGACTCAATTCTGACGAGTGAACAGCTTAAAAGTCTCATAGACAAGGGCTTTACACTGGCTTATCATTCGCACCGGCACCTGAATTATAAGAACCATCCAATCGAAACCATAGAGACTGATCTGGTCAGTAATGTTGAGGAAGCTGGGCGGTTGGAACTGCCAATGGCACAAGCAATTTCGTATCCATATGGTGGACGACCAAAAAGCCCGGTAATGCGGCAGCAGATGATTGAGGCCATGGAACGGCTGGGGATCAAAGCCGGGTTCCGAATTGGGAATAGGATCAATAAAATACCAATCCGCGATTCGTATGACCTGAATCGGATTGATGTTCGCGGCACGGATTCGTTTGCCGTGTTCAAGCGGAAAGTGAACTGGGGGAAATTGATTTAATTATGCACATTAAAATAGGAACACGAGCCAGCCGGTTGGCACTCTGGCAGGCCGAATACATACAGCAACTCCTTCAAACTGGAGGACTTACCTCCGAACTGGTGTTGATCGAAACAAAAGGCGATCAGATTCTGGATCGTTCGCTGGCAAAAATTGGGAGTAAGGGCGTGTTTACGCAGGAACTCGAAGATCAACTCCGGGCAAACACTATCGACATTGCGGTGCATAGTGCCAAAGATTTACAGTCGTCGTTACCCGCTGACCTGAGTATTATTGCCTTTACGGAGCGCGAACAGGCCAACGATGTGCTGGTAAGCCGCAACAAAACGCTTTCGTTAACAAGTGGGCAAGCCTTTGTGATTGGCACATCGTCAACACGCCGGGTGGCCATGTTACGGCATTATGCACCTCACCTCAAGGTCGTGGATATGCGCGGAAACCTGCAAACGCGGCTTCGCAAACTGGACGAAGGCCACTGCGACGCGCTTTTGCTGGCCTATGCGGGTGTTCACCGAATGGCCTACGACGATTTGATTGCCGATCACCTGCCATTGCAGGAGTTCACGCCCGCCGTGGGGCAGGGGAGTGTGGCCATCGAAGCCGCCGATACGCTGCCCCACGACAAACGCGAAGCCATTCGCCAATTAACCAACCACGAACCAACCGAAACCTGTCTTAAAGCTGAGCGGGCCTATCTGCGTCGGCTCGAAGGGGGATGCAGTATTCCGGTGTTCGCGCTGGCAACCTGGGTAGGGGAAAATATTTCGCCGGGGCGCGTTAGCCTAACGGGGGGAATAATCAGTTTAGACGGGAAGCAAATGCTCCGCGAAACCTTCGTTGGCCCCCCCGCCGAAGCCGAACAACTTGGCAACCAACTCGCCGAACACGTGTTGGCGCAAGGGGGGCAGGAAATACTGTTGAGCATCCGGGCGCAGATCTAACCACCTTTGTACCATGACTATCCGAATTGCCCAAACCGAAACCGATTTGCAATACTGTTTGCCAGCGTTATTGGGGTTGCGCCCAAACTTAAACGAAGAAACGATTTTGGCGATGGTACAGGAACAACGGGCTACTGAACGTTTTCAGGTTGCCTTTGTCGATGTGGGTGATGAGTCGGCTCCTGCGGTGATAACCTACCGGCGGTTATCCATGCTTGCTTCCGGCAAGACAGTCTATATTGATGAGTTGGCAACTTTGCCCACAGCCCGTGGAAAGGGATACGGGGGCGCACTGCTCGATTTTGTGATTGAGCAGGCTCGCCAACTCGGTTGCCAAACGGTTTCGTTAGACTCAGGACACGGCGCCGACCGGGCCGATGCACACCGGCTTTATCTGAACAAGCGATTCCGTATTAGCAGCCATCATTTTTCACTCACACTATAACGAACGATGAGTTTGCTTACACCAGACTGTTCATCACTCTATTATGAACCTCTTCAAAATCAGTTGGAGTAACCT
>JAJAYX010000480.1 GCA_026785985.1 Rudanella sp.
GAAGAACTCTGCGCCAAGCGCAATTTCCATTATTTCCTGTTGCCCTACAATGGCGAGCACCCAGAAGGACTTCGGAACAATGGCGACCTGGAAACACTGTTACAAGAAATTATTTGCCCCGATAATCAGGTAATCCTTGATTGCTGGGAAGCATACGAATCTTGCCTGTTGGATAAGCCCTCGAAAATGACCGTATCGGGAAAGTTTACACTACCCGCCCGCAAGACCAAAATCTACGCTTATCTGGAAGCTCTCGTTGGTGAATCGAAAAGGCAGAAAGCCAAAATAAAAGAAGAGAACCGCGATTATCGCCACCCCAAGCACTGGAACCTCAACCCAACGCAACCAGCCTTACAACCCCTAAAAGCATTTTTAGACCAATTTTTCAGTACCCCACAATGACCGAACAAAGCACAACATTTCTGTACGAGTATCTCAACAATGCCTCCCCAACCGGCTTTGAGTCGTCGGGACAGCAGATTTGGCTCAACTACCTCAAACCTTACATCGACGAATACCTCGTGGATACCTACGGCACGGCGGTGGGGATTATTGGAGCCGGCAAAGATTATAAAGTCGTGATTGAAGCTCACTCCGACGAGATTTCGTGGTTCGTGAACTACATTTCCGACGATGGCTACCTCTACGTCAGGCGCAACGGCGGTTCCGATGCCCTCATTGCCCCCTCCATGCGGGTGAATTTGCACACCAAAAAAGGTGTGGTTACGGGTGTGTTCGGCTGGCCCGCCATTCACGTGCGCGACCTCACCAAAGACACGGCCCCGCAGGTAAAAGAACTCTTCATCGACGTGGGGGCCGCTACCAAAGCCGAGGTAGAGGAAATGGGTATTCACGTAGGCACAGTTTGCACCTTTGTGGATGGCCTGACCGAGATGAACGGCCGGTATTACGTGGGCCGGGCGTTGGACAACCGCATGGGTGGTTTCATGATTGCCGAAGTGGCCCGAATGCTGAAAGAAAACAACGTCGAACTGCCCTTTACGCTATACCTCGTTAACGCGGTGCAGGAGGAAATTGGCCTTCGAGGTGCCGAGATGATTGCCCGGCGGCTTAAACCCGACATCGCCATTTGCACCGATGTTACCCACGACACCCAATCGCCCAAGTACGACAAAAAAGAGCAGGGCGACCTCAAATGTGGGGATGGTCCCGTGTTATGTTACGGCCCGGCGGTACAGAACAACCTGCTCGATTTTATGATCGACGTGGCCAAAACGAAGGAAATCGCTTTCCAGCGGCAGGCAGTAAGTCGTTCCACCGGCACTGACACCGATGCCTTTGCCTATGCCGCCGAAGGCGTGGCTTCGGCTCTGATTTCGTTGCCGCTCAAATACATGCACACCACCGTCGAGACCGTTCACAAAGACGACGTTCAGGGGGTGATCAAACTTATGTATGAGGTATTGCTGACGTTGAAAGGCAACGAAGATTTCCGGTATATCAAGTAGCCGCAAGTGCCGCATCGCTTTCGACTGCCCTCACGCCCAAACCATTGGCGCGTTTGCTTCGCGCCTGCATCCGAACGCTGGAAATTGAGATCGCGATGTTGGCAGAACAGGTTGTAGACGGACTGACGAGGGGTATTGGTAGTTTTTATTGAGCTATTCATCTAAGCAGTAATCATTTAACGAGTCTTTTATGCCCTCTCCCCGTCCGCAGAGCAACGGCTCCCGAGGCAGCGTTGCCCGCACGTTTTTAATTGGTTTCCTGATTCTTTTCGGGCTGACTTTGCTGGTCGGCTGGCTGTCCACGGTATTTGCCTGAAGGGAAGAGGGAGACGCTTCTTCCCCCTCTTCCCTTTCTTTCCATCTCTCCCCTTCATCCTTTTTTCCCGCTCCACATAGGGGTAACCGCTTCCTCAGTGGTCTTTAAAGCGAAACCACGAAAACCGGAAACGGTGTAGCTTTGCAGGAGACTATTCGACAATCGGCGCAGGTGACTGATCAGCAAACGCTCGACGCTATTCGAGCCGGAAACGAACGGGTGTTCGAGGGCGTGTTCCGCGAGCATTATGGTGCCCTGTGCCACTATGCCAGTAACCTGCTGCGCGATTCCGACGATGCCGAAGAAGAGGTACAAGCTCTGTTTCTGGCATTCTGGGAACGGCGCGAAACCACTCTGATCAGCACGTCGCTCAAAGCCTACCTGTTTCGGTCGGTGCATAACCGCTGCCTGAACCGCATCAAACACCTGTCTATTCGCGACGAACACCGGCAGCACGTTTCCTACGTGGGTGAGGCTCCAACGTGCTCGCCAATGGACGAACTGGCCGGGCAGGAGTTGAGCGAACGCATCGAAGAAGCCATGAAACAACTCCCCGAACAGTGCCGACGGGTGTTTTACCTGAGCCGATTTGAGGAGTTGCGCTACGGCGAAATTGCCGAACGGTTGGGTATTTCGGCCAAAACAGTGGAGAATCAGATTGGGAAAGCCCTGCGGATTCTACGGCTGGAACTGGCTGATTTTCTGGGATTTTGGTTGGTAGTTTTTCATTATGCCTTGTTTATTACTCATTAAAAGTCATGTCTGACGAACTGCTTGCCAAATACATAGCCGGAGAGGCCACGCCCGACGAACGGACGGAGGTGCGGCAGTGGCTGGCCGATGACCCCGACCATCCCCTTGAACTGGCCCGGTTCGAGCGGATCTGGCAGGCGGCTGGCAACCGCTCTGAACCGGAAAACCGGCAATTGTTCGATACGGACACGGCCTGGAGCCGGGTGCGCGGGCAGATGCACCAGCCCGAACAGTCGATAAAGAAACCCTCTGATTATGAACAGGTTGTGAAACCGATTAGACAAACACCGCGCTGGATTAGCTGGGCGCGGGTGGCGGCTGCGGTTTTGCTCGTTGGCACGCTATCTGTACTTACGTATCGTTCATTTCAAGGCCCCGATTCTATCGACCAGACAACTACATTCCTGACCCAGTCAACCACCAAAACAACGCGCAGCCTGACCCTGCCCGATGGCTCAACGGTGCTGCTAAACCGCAACAGTTCGATTCGGTATCCCAACACGTTTCTGGGCCAAACCCGCGAAGTGACGCTGATTGGAGAAGCCTTTTTCGACGTGAAACCCAATACCCAACAACCATTTATTATTCATGCCCAGGATACCGACGTGCGGGTGGTTGGCACCTCGTTTGGCGTGCGGGCCTACGACCGGAATGTGCGGGTATCCGTGAAAACCGGGCGCGTTGTGGTCCGCAAAAAACAGCAGGAAGTAGTCCTGATACCCGGTCAGCAGGCCACCATCGACCCCACCGCCGACACCCTCCGCCGATTGCCCCGTTTCGATGCCAATGCACTGGCTTACAGCACGAAACAACTGAATTTCACGAACCAGTCCTTAGCGAGTGTAGTCGAAACACTGAGCGATTATTACCAGACTGACATCAACCTGTCGGCCTCGAGTTTGCAAACTTGCCGACTCACGGCCCGCTTCGAGAACGAGTCCGTGGAAACAGTGTTGGGTGTGGTGGCAGAAACCCTGCAACTAAGCGTGAAACGCACCGATAAAGGGTTTGTGTTGTCGGGCGAGGGATGCGGTCAGTGAACAGTTATCAGCAAACAGCGAGCAGTTGGTCTGCCATTTTCACCATGCGTTCTATCCTTTTTTTCTTACTTATTTCCCCCCGTCTCCTTGTTGCCCAACCCACTTCCCCTCTCGACCGGGTGGTTTCGGTGGAGGTTCGGAACGAGCGGGTAAGCGAGGTGCTGCGGCAGATGTCGCAACAAGCCAATTTTGCCTTTTCGTATAACCCCGCCGTGGTCAACGACACCCGAATGGTTACGCTCCGAACGGGGCGGCAACCCGTGCGGATCATTCTGGCACAACTCTTTCAGGGTCAGACGGTAACGTGGAAAGTGCGGGGTAACCACGTGTTGTTGCTGGGCGAGGGTGAAACCAAACGGTCCAATCCAGACCGGGAACCCACTCATTTTTTTCTTGACGGGTATATTACGGACGGGCAGACAGGCCGGAAAATAGCCTCTGCCAGTATTTATGAACGCACCTCATTAGCCTCCACAGTCAGCAATCCGTATGGTTATTACCGGCTGAAACTGGCCCATAACCTGCCCACCAACGCCCGCGTCGAAGTGCGAAAACGACTGTATATGGGCGAATCGGTGTCGGTCGCAACCCGGCAGTCGCGGACGGTCGATGTGCGGTTGAGGGCGATACCAACAGCCCAACCACCGGCCACCACGCCCGTTGCCACCTCCACAACCGCCACCGTTACTGCGGCTCCACCCGACACGCTGCCTCCGCAACCCGAACCCACTCCCACCCTTGCGCAGGCCGACACCATCCGACCCATACTGCCCGATTCGCCACCTGCCCAAACAGCCCAAGCCGACTCGCTTCCTTCCCAAACTGACTCCAGCCCTTCCATTCAAAGGCCGTCGGGCAGAGAACAGGCTCGTGACCTGATCAATCAGATTTATACCGCTGCCCAGCAACTCATCCACCGCCAAAACCTCGATGCCGACACGCTTTACCGGCCCTTCCAACTGTCGGTTTTTCCGTATATCGGCACCAACCACCGACTCAGCAACCACGTCATCAATCACCTGTCTATCAATGTTTTCATGGGTACTGCGCTGGGCGTAACGGGCCTTGAAGTGGGTGGTTTTATAAACCTGGTTCGGGCCGATGTGCGCGGAGGGCAATTTGCCGGGTTCGGCAATGTGGTGGGGCGAAATGTTTATGGGATGCAGGCGGCCGGATTCTTCAATAAAACCTGGGGCGAAGTTCACGGGATGCAGGTGGCCGGGTTCTCGAATCGGTCGGGCGATCTTCGGCATGGACTACAGATTGCCGGGTTCGTTAACCACGCCCGCCACGTGACCAACAGCCTCCAAATTGGGGTCATCAACACCGCAGAATCCACCAATTCAGTACCGATTGGCTTGCTGAGTTTTGTCCGAACCAACGGCTACAAACGCTTTGAGGTAGGAGCCAACGAGACCTTTCCGGTAAACCTCACCTTCCGCACCGGCGTGAAATGGTTCTATAACCTGCTGACAGTCGGAGCCATCCCCACCGACACCAACGGCGAATCGGTCTGGCAGGTGGGCTATGGTCTGGGTACGGGTATCCGACTGGGCCGCACCGGCATGGCAACCCTCGAAGCCAGCAGCCATTTTGTTGGAAACACCCAACTGAACCAAACGTTTGGGCAGGGGTCACCCTCGACCATGTTCCGGGCCACGGCCCTGCTCGAAAAGCGGTTCGGGCGGTTGGCACTGGCGGCAGGGCCAACGTGGTCGCTCTACAATACCGGGGGCCAACTCGATAACCCCGCCAAAAACCCGCTGGCCAACACACGCCTTCGGATTCAGAACAGCCCCATAGTCAGTTCATTACCCTTTACGAGCAACGGTTGGGCCAGTTGGTTTGGCTGGCAAGTGGGGGTGCGGTGGGCCAACTAATTGTATTCCTTTGTACTTTGCAGACCATTCGTTCCTTGGTC
>JAJAYX010000481.1 GCA_026785985.1 Rudanella sp.
CCATCAGGACCACCGATTGCATGAACGGCTCGCCCGCCATCCAGCTCATGCCCTTCAGCGTGCCGCCAATCATCAGCGACATGGCGTAGCCAAGCAGGCCCACCAGCGCAAACCAGAAGTGAATACCCACCAGCGCCTGCCGCGGCTCGCGGCCCTGCAGCCGCGGCCCAAGGGTGTAAATGCAGCCCCAGAGCATGAAGGCCACGATGCCGTACATGGTGATGTGCGAGTGGGCCACGTTGAAATCGGTGAAGTGCCAGATGACGTTGGTGAACCGGAACGCCTGCAACGACCCCTGCACGGATCCGACGAAGTAAAACACCACCCCCACCAGCAAAAACGGGAGGGAGTAGCTGTCGGCAATGTGTTTGCCGCTGCCTTTGAGGGTCATCAGAAAGTTGGTTGTACCAGCCAGTACGGGAATGAACATACCCGCACTAAAGACAATGGCGACCGTTTGCAGCCACCAGGCCACCGGGCTGAAGACGTAATGGTGCGTACCAATGAGGGAGTAAAAGAGCAGTTGCGTCCAAAACGCCAGCACCCCCAGCGAGTACGAATAGATGGGTTTATTAAGCGACATCGGCAGGAAATAATAGACCAGCCCCAGCGTGAACGTCATGAACCACATGCCCACACCCATGTGCATATAGTAGCCCTGAATGATGGTTTCGCCCATCCCGTTCTGGTAGAAAGGCAGGTAAGCGATGATCGAGAGGGTAATGGCCCAAACCAGCGCGGCTAGCATATACCAGTTGGAAATGTAGATTTCTCCGGTGGCCCGCCGGGCCACGGTCTGGTAAAAATTAACGAACGCCAGAATTAACCCGACGGCAAACAGGAGCATAATCGGCCAGATGTACTCCCGGTATTCGCCCCCGCCGTTGTTGATACCCGCCATCAGGCTAATCGACCCGATCAGGACACTGGCGTTGATGAGTCCCAGCGACAGCCAGCCTAACCGGTAGCTGAACAGGCGGATGTTGCTCGTGCGGGCTATCACAAAATACCCTAACCCCAGCATGGCCAGCGATGTCCAGCCCCAGAACACGGCATTGGTGTGTATGGGTCGTAAGCGTCCGAACGACAGCCATTCGAGATGATCAATGTCGGGTCGGACGAACTTGATACCCGCGTACCAGCCCACGAGGGTGCCGAATACAAGCCAGAATGTCGCGCACAGCAGATACGCACTGACTAATTGAATCAGGGGTGGGGCTACATCACTGTAATGAAAGGCCCGTTTTTTTTCAGCTACCAACGGGGCGTGCATGTTGGTGGTGACGTAGTTGATTAAGCCCTGATCGTCGTGCGGGTGCCCATTACCCGCTAGTTCAGTGCCGGTCAGGGTACGCGACACCGCCGTTCGCCGTTCGAGAATCAGGTCGAGTTGGCCGGGAGTAAGGTTCGCTACCGTCTCCTCAAACTGATGTTCCTGCGCTGCGTCGGGTGTGGTGGTCATCTGTTGCACCACCCGTCCCAGCCGGACGATGGCAAACAGGGCTACGCCCACCACAACGAGCAGCAGCAATACGACGGTGCCGATAATACCCGGCTGATCCCAAATGTCGTCGGTAGTCGATTGTTGAGCCAGCACCGGCGTTGCCCGGCCGACCAACCCGACCAGGATTATCAGCAGCGCAGTGTGTTTTACCCGTATTTTGAGCGGTTTCATAGCACGAATTGATTTATAAATCAGGAATTTATCACCGTGACTCAAAAAGCCCGGTTTCAGTTACTTTGCCAGATAGCCACCATCGACTGGGTAATAGGCCCCGGTGACAAAGGAAGCCTTGTCGGAACTAAGCCAGATTACTAATTCAGCCACTTCTTCTGCCTTCCCCAAACGGCCAATCGGATGAAGACCAATTAGTTGCTGTCTAACCTCCGGGGATAACTGACTTAATAAAGGCGTATCGATATAACCCGGCCCAACGGCGTTGATCCGAATGCCCTGCGACGCATATTCAATAGCCGCCGTTTGCGTTAGCCCGACCATGCCGTGCTTCGCCGTTACATAGCCCGGTGAAGCCGGTGTGCCCACCTGACCCAGGATAGATGCCATGTTAACGATAACCCCTTTGCCCTGCCTGAGCATCGCTTCCAGCTCGTACTTCAGGCAAAAGAAAACGCTGTTGAGGTTTATGTTGATAATCTGTTGCCAACCCTCCAGACTATAGTCGGCGGTCAGATTAAGCTCACCGCCAATACCCGCGTTATTGCAGGCAATATCGAGCGAGCCAAACGCCCGGACGGTTTCCTGCACCAGTTGCTGACACTGAGCCGGGTCGCCGACATCGGCTTTGAAAAACCGGGCGTTCCCGCCGGCAGCGTTCACCAGGTCGGCTACCTGCTGCCCCTGGGGTTGGTCAATATCGGACAGCATCACGTTAACCCCGTGCTGACCATAGAGCAGGGCAACCGCCTTGCCAATGCCTGATGCTGCCCCGGTTATCAGGGCCGCTTTTCCTTGTAAGTCGTTGTTCATGAGAGGTAATTGGTCAGTCAACTATTTATAAATCAGCATCCGGGCAGTTTCTATACAGGTCAGCGCGTGCATCATCGTAGCCGGAATGGTGAGGTACTCACCGGCCCCGAACCGGTTTGTCTCGTTGGCCAGCGTGATGTCCATCTGCCCATCCAGAACCAGCGCGAAAACGTCGGTTGGAGCCTGGTGTGAGTCCATTTTGTCGCCCGGCACGAAGGTTTTACAGATTACCTGCTTGTTGGTCAAATCGGCCAGGATCATTGTCTTTGTCCCGCCCATACCGTCTTTTTGGTGGGGGGGAAGGGTTTCTTTTTGCATGATTTTTCGTTTCTCATGGTTTTGATAGGCGATACCTATGGTCAGACTGAGTTATTGATAGCCTATGCCCGACCAGCGAACTAACCCATGCTCCGGGTCAATCGTACTCAGTACATCCGCTTTCGACCGTTCCACGTAATGACGAATGAGGGGCAACAGCCGGGCTTGCGTCAGCTTGCCGTGCAGATGCCGAAAACCCAGAAACAAAGCTGGTGTGGAAACGACCCCGGCTAACCGACCCCGCTCCATATCTGACCAGATCTGGTGTTTCAGCGTTTCATCACGCATGTCATTCAGGAACAATTCCGGTTCAAGACCCAGCCGGGAGGCCAGTGCCGTTACCGAAGTCAGGGAGATGGATGTCATGGGCGTATGGTCAAACAAAGCCTGGTGCATGGCCCAAAAGGTATGCTGTCGCCGGGCTGCTTCGGCGGCCAGCGCCATCAGCAATGCCTTCGGCTGACTAAGGCTGGGGAAGTAACGGAACGTGTAGCAGACCTCACCCGCAAAAAGCGGTAAGGTAGTGGTTAATAGCTCCTGGAGTTCCTGGCAACGTGGGCAACTAAAATCCCCATACTCAATTAAATCGAGCGGATGCGGGGTACGCTGTAGGGCTAAGATTGTTCTCATTGTCCTTCCTGAAAAATTATGCTACGCGGTTAAAAGAAGCATGGGGCATGAGCCGGGCATTCATAACAACGAGTGGGAGAGTGACCTCTCCGGCTCGTTGTCAGCAGGCCATATGAAGGCTGTAGTCGACAGTCAATTCGTTATCAACTGTCTGCACACCCGGTGCATTCCAGGCGATTCGCGCAACTTCATCGCGCTGATAAATAGAGCCAACTTTACCGTATAGCGTAATGTTGCTGCCCGTTACCTTGACCTGAATATCCCGCTCGTCGATAGACCAGTTACGCAACAGTGCCTGTTCAATGTCCATTTTCTCCAGGGTATCGTGGGCATTCGATTTGATGCGAATCTCATTCGTTACGCCCTTCACGCCCGCCAGGTTTTTAATAGCCTCTTTGGCTGCTTCTTTCTGGTAATTCCATTGCACCGCTCCGCCGAGGGTTACCCAGCCCTGTTCCACTTTCACGGTTAACCTATCGCCCGGTACGTTCCAACTCCATTTGAATGCCTCAACCACTTCACTGGCAATGGCAGCATCGTTGTGGATGGCCATACTGCCAAACTCAACAGCGATTTTTTCAACGACGGCTTTTACACCGGCAACCCGTTTGGCCGCATCTTCGGCTTCGAGTTTCTTAGCATAGCTGTCAACGGTTCCGGTCAGGGTCACCACCCCATTTTTGACCGTAACGCCAATTTCGGCTGCGTTCAGCAGGGGTTCCCATTTGATGGCATCCTGAACGTGTTTCTGCAACTCTTCGTTGTTTTCCATAATCGTTTTTGAGTCTGTTTGGTACTGCCACAAAACTACCGGCTGCCCGTTGGGCTATCTATGACCACAATCAGGCATGGGTATGACAAGCCTCAGTCGGAACAATGAACGAACCCGGTTAATGGGTAATTACCGGGTGTTTAGTTCCTTCTGAAAATAGGCTTTAATAAACGCATGTTGCTGGTTGTCAGTCATCATATCGGTCGTTTCCAGGTGAATCGTTATTTCGTCGAACCGGTGATCGGCCTTCAACAGGTTGAATAACTCAACTTTTGCGTCTGTGGGGCCAAAGAGTAATACGTCATCGTACTGCCGGATGGCCTCGCCCAACTTTTTATAATAGTCGGCCTGTTGATGCTGCTCCTTATTGTGCATCACCTTTTCACTCCTACCCAGGCTATCCTCCTTTTCCTGATGGGTGAATTCCGATTCAATAGCCATTGCTTCGCTGGGATCGCTGGCAAATTCCATCAGCGTGGCACTCGAATGATCCATCAAGATGCCTACTTTTCTTGCTGTTTTCATACTGTTTTGAGGTTCTATTAATGTGATTTACAGGGTATTGTCATAGTCTGCTTTAGCTGGTGTCAAAACTACCGATTACCCGTTGAGCCACCCATGATTTGGATCAGGTAAGGATATGACTCCGGTCAGTTGCCGATTATTCTCTTGCCGGTTCTGCTGTATTCTCTGATTTACCTAACCATTCAGTTCGTGGAATTACCACTTCCGGGCCAGTGGATTATTCCGTTCGGCTCTATTCCGGGTCTTTTTGCCCTTTTCTTCCTCGGCGCGGTGGTCGAGGAAACAGGATACATGGGCTACGCCATTGATCCAATGCAGGAGCGGTTTGGTGCCTTATCAGCGGGTATCCTCGTGGGCATACTCTGGGCAGTCTGGCATTACCCGTCGATACTTCAGCAGGGTCACGATTTGACCTGGATAGCCTGGGGAACGCTCGGCACGGTGGCGGTGCGCGTACTGATCGTCTGGCTTTACAATAACACCGGGAAAAGCTTGTTCGCCTGCATCCTGTTTCACACGTTCCTGAATCTGGGAAGACCTTTATTCCCTAAAGACGAATTACACAATCCGCTGGTCGATTATCCGGCCATTCACTATTCAGTCATTGCCATCATGGCGGTTGTTATCGTCTTTCTGTGGGGATCAAAAACGTTAGCCCGCTATAGATATGCCTGATTTTCAAGCAAAAAATACTTATCTATTCTCAAAATCGATTATGAAACGTACCACGAATCTTCTGATTCTTTCAGCGATAGCCGTCCCGGTTGCCGCGCTGCTGGCTGGCCGATGGCTGGCCGCCCGACAGATGCGCTAGAACGTAGCCGACTTGTTTTTGCATACCGAAACCGGCCCGGCAAAAACCTACGACCCCGCCCAACTGAATGGCCTACCCGCCCCCGTGCAGCGGTACTTCCGGCACGTGCTGAAACCCGGCCAGCCGTATCTGCGCTCGGCCCGGCTGCGGCACGAGGGCCAGTTAAAAACCGACCTGAAGAAGGATTGGATGAACATTACGGGCGAGGAATATTTTCTGGCCAACAAACCCGCTTACATCTGGAATGGCACCACAACCTGGTTCAGTGCCTGCGACCAATATGTGGCGGGGCGGGGGAGCCTGACTGTTCGGCTGTTGAGCGCGTTTCCCATTCAGCACTTCAGCGGCCCCATTGCCGATGAGAGCGAATTATTGCGCTACCTGGCCGAAACCGTCTGGTTTCCAACCAGTTTGCTACCCGGTGGACTAGCCGTTTGGTCACCAATAGATGATAACTCGGCCACGCTGACCCTCACCGACCACGGCCTAACCGTTTCCTGTCAAATGTACTTTAACGAGAAAGACGAAATCGTGCATTATCAGGCGCAACGGTACAGCGACATGACGCACCGCATACCCTGGACCGGGCAGGTGTCCGATTACCGCGAAACTGACGGTATCAGAATTCCCTTCCACGCCAGTGCCGCCTGGGTGATCGACGGCGTAGAACAACCGTATGCGCGGTTCACCCTGCGGGAGATTGAGTTCGATCAGCCCCATCCGTATTGACAAATTGACCGACTTTAGCGTGTCGGCTCGATTGCATTTATCATGTCAGCTATGAACAGACAACAATTTTTAATGATCACCGGAGGGGCCATCGTCGTGGGCGGTGTAACGTATTATCTCCTGAACGATAAGCTCAATGCCACAGCAGCGGCCAGCCAGCAAACCGACATCAGTAAACTTAAATTGACCCCTGATGAACGGGAAATGCTGTCGTTGGCAACGCTCGCGCCCTCCGGCCACAATACCCAGCCCTGGAAATTCAGCGTAGAACCGAATACCATTCGGATTTATCCCGACTTCACCCGGCGCGTCCCCGCCGTTGACCCCGACGACCGGGAGCTTTGGATCAGTCTGGGCGGTGTACTGGAAAACCTGCTCATTGCCGCCCAACATGCTGGCTATGAAACCGAAACGGACTACATGCTCGACGGTACAGCGGAAGACCACATCGCGGTTCGTCTCAAAAAAGCCGGCATAAGGCCAGATAGTCAATCAGTGCTTTTCGGGGCTATTCCGCTGCGTCAGTGCACGCGCAACGAGTACGACCAAAAACCCGTGCCGACCGCCGATCTCAATAAACTGGAAACGGCAGCAACCGGCGCGGGCGTAACCCCCATGCTTTTTACCGGTGCGGCTGCCATAGAGCCGATGCTGGAGTATGTCAACGCAGGCAACGACCGGCAGATGACCGACGATGCCTTTAAAAGCGAACTGACCGAGTGGATTCGTTTTTCCAACGGTGAAGCCGACGAAAAAATGGACGGTTTAGCAAGCCGGGTTATGGGCAATCCATCTCTGCCGCGCTGGCTCGCCCAACTGTTCATCGGTATCATATTGAATCCGAAATCAGAGAATAAAAAAGACGATGGCTTCATGCGAAGTTCGTCAGGATTGATGCTGTTCGTTTCGCAAAAAAATGATAGAGCCGCGTGGATCGAAACCGGACGCGCCTACGAACGGTTCGCATTGCTGTCAACGGCCATGAATATCAAAAATGCGTTCATGAATCAGCCGTGCGAAGTGCCTGAGTTGCGAGCGCAGGTGCAATCGAATTTGACGCTGAACGGCGCGTTTCCGCAACTGTTGGCGCGTTTCGGCCACAGCCCCGCTATGCCCCGTTCACTGCGCCGTCCGCTCAGTCAGGTATTGGTAATAAAAGAATAAAGTTACATTTCAACCAGTAAATCATGAAAGACGAAAATTTTCTGGAGACGTTAGCCGCCAGCCTGAATCAAAGTGCTTCCGCCAAAAATATTTTTGGTGAACCTGTTCGGGCAGGTGACAAAGTGATTATCCCCGTAGCCCAGGTGATGCTGGGCATGGGTGGTGGTTATGGACAGGGTAACCAGCAAAACAAAAAATTGCTACCGCCCGATCCGTCCCGAACGGTATCGTCGGGTAAGCTCGAAACGCCCGCCGAAGGAGTTGGGGGTGGGGGCGGTATGCGCATAGTTGCAAAAGGCGTATTCGAAATTACACCCAAAGCTACCCGGTTTATACCAGCTTATGATTTGAGACAGGTATTGCTTGTCTTGACTGTTGGTTTCGTGTTGGGTCGGTTAGCTGCCTCGGGACTGGAAAAAAAACGACGATGATGGAAGTCGGCAAACACCTTGTTCTGTTCGTGACGCTGGCGTTTGCCTGGTCGTGGGGCTGCTGGCTGTTGTTGCCGGTTGTCAGAGGGCAGTCCTCATTGCTGGCCGCCGTGTTGATGGTGGCCGGCAGTTTCGGCCCTGGTATTGCGGCAGTTACACTGGTGTGGTACGAGGGTGGTTTTGCCGGGCTACGAGGCTGTCTGTCAAGTTGTTTGCGGTGGCGCGTCGGGTGGGTCTGGGTGGTAGTTACCTTGTTTTTGCCGCTGGTTGTGGTGGCACTGGCGGCAACTATTCATCTTGCCCTGGGCGGCACAATTCCGCCTTCGCCAGCCAGTCGGAACGCGCTGCTGGCAGCGGTAAATTTCGTATTTATCCTGTTGCTGGGCGGGCCGCTCGGCGAGGAGTTCGGCTGGCGGGTTTATGCCTTACCAGCCCTGCAAAAACGGTATGGTTGGTGAATAGCCAGTCTCGTTTTGGGTATCATATGGGGAGCCTGGCATCTGCCCCTGTTTTACACCGCCAAGACAACCCAACAGCATATGTCGGTGGCACTGTTTATAGTTAGTATGGAGGCTATGTCCGTGCTGTTTGCGTGGTTGGTCAATCGCACGGCTGGCCGTTTGATCCCGGCTCTATTATTTTATATCGCCGTCAATTATTGGTCGTGGATTGTCCCTGTCATACCGAATGGTGGTAGCCTGCGGCCCTATGGATTGGCTACGGGGCTTATGGTGCTGATAACATTGGGCTTGTTACTCCGTAAAAAAACAGGACGAGCTGTCGGTAAAACTGATTTGCTAATGACACTATGAAAACAGACACGTTCAGGTATTATTTTATGAATTGTTTTCTGTTAATCCTCCCCATTTTAGGTTGGAATATTGGCTTAACAACCAGATTGCCGGAAGCTTTCCAACAGGAAATTTTTTGGCGGAATATTTCGCCTTTTTTGACGTACGGAGAAAACGGTTCACGATCAATAGTTTTAGCACTTACACTGTTGATGCCGTTGACTATTTCGACAAAGACCCAAAAAGCAGGAGTTTTCCTGTACTTGGGTGGAATTGCGATATACTTTACTTCCTGGTTTGTCTTGATTTATTTTCCTGATAGTGAATGGAGTAATAGTTTAGCCGGATTCATGGCTCCAGCGTATACCCCTTTTTTCTGGTTAATGGGCATCGGATTAATTGGGGATTCATTCTATTTTAATTTGCCCTGTAAACGTTTATATTTTATTGTGACATCAATCATATTTTTGATGTTTCATAATATACACACGATTACAATATATTACGAGACTCATTAACTGATTACTACGATAGTAAATTTATTGGTGATGGCGGAACCGAACGATGGGTGGCCTATCCGATTATGTTGTGGCTAACAGGTTTCGGTGGTTATCTGATGAACGAACAAATGCTATGAACCCTAACCTACCCCGGACTATCCTGTTGGCTTTACTCGCGTTTTCTGGTGGCCCCCCCATCGGTGGCGATGTCGATTGGCTGCACACGGTCTATATGGTGCTGGCCATTGCTATTCTCTTCGTTACCCTGTTGCCAACCGTCAGAAACGCCTACAAAACGTAAGAACCATTGCTTCGCCTTATGGAAACTACCGAAATCGATCAGCTTTTGGCTGATGAAAATGAGCACCTTGAAAAGCTGCACAGGATCGTGAAAGAGACGCTCAAAGATGAGGAACTCATTATTCAGAACCTGATAAACCCACCGCTGGAAACACTGACACAGGGGCAAAAATTGTCTGACCGGGTGGCGCGATTTGGCGGAAGCTGGCGGTTTATTATCCTCTTTGGCATCATTCTGACGGGCTGGATTATTTTCAACGTAGTGGCTATCGGTGTGTACAAGTTCGATCCGTACCCCTTTATCCTGATGAACCTGATCCTGTCCTGCATTGCCGCTTTGCAGGCCCCAATCATTATGATGAGCCAGAACCGGCAGGAAGAAAAAGACCGGATGCGGAGCGAAAACGACTACCTGATCAACCTGAAAGCAGAGATTCAAATCCGTAGTATGAACCAGAAAATAGATGTTCTGCTGGAAGAGCAAATCAAAACGCTGTTCGACACCCAGCAAAAACAGTTTATGCTGCTCCAGGAAATAAATCAGAAACTTGACTCCCTTGCATCCGGTAAAAACGCTATCCAGAACCGCTAATACACTCAGTTTCCTAATCTTCTATGATTCGTACACGGCTTGCCGTCAAGACAGTAAGCCGGTTTTCGGGTTCACCCCAATCTATTTTCAAATAACTATCTGGAAAATCTGAATGTACCGGCCCTCTGTCGCGCTAATATATCGGTTGTACACCACCCGATCTCCTTTATTCGACCAGATCACGCCGTTTATGGGGCGTGTTTCATCAGGAGAGCGGGCTGTCAGCCGGTGGAATTGCCCGCTTTTCAGATCAGTGACAAATACACTGTTGTCGGCTACGTACCCCACCAGCTGCCCATCGGGGCTAAAGTTGAACGGGGTCTGAATCGAAAACGGCTGGTGAGTTAACCGCCGAACCGATCCACCCGTTGGCGACACCCCGAAAAGCTGCGTATGCCCGTTGGAATCTTTAGCGAGAAACCCAATCAGCGACCCATCGGGTGTACTCCGCAGCCAATGGCGCGGCCCTTCGATGCCCCGATCCGAGAACGTAATCCGCCGTTGCACAACTCCAGCGGGTGGATTGGGGCGGGTGGTGGCGGTGCCTTGGAGGGGTTCATTGGGGGCGGCTTTAGTCAGGTCGTTGGGCAGGTCGAGAACGAAGACTTCGGTGATGGTTTGGTTGGCTTTGTTGCGGATATTCCCCTGAAACGCCAACGCCCGTTTTTGCCGGGTTCCATCCGGTTTCCGGTATCCCTTCCAACCAATCCAGGTTTCGTCAAACGCCTTATCGATCTCGTTACTGCCGGGTTTGGGTTGGTCCGTTACCCGCGCCACAACCGTAGCGAACCACTCCCCCCCGAACGCATCAGCGTTGTTCCCATTCCGAACCGGCACCGCCCGGACGGGTGTCATCACCCCCACTGTTCGCAAATCCTTGATAGCGGAGTTGGTTTGGGTCAGCCGTTCGATCACCTCATCGTTGTAGGTAAAACTCACCCATTGCCCATCGGCACTCCACTGATGGGCGTGGGTGCCACCCCGCAACGTGCCGGGCGTGAACGGAGCCGTACCATCTCGACCATCCAGAAAATGGGGTTGTTGGGGTTGGTTGGTGTGTATCAAAACGCCCGTTCGCCGGGTCATGGCGTAGGGTTTCTGGGCATTGGCGTTGCGAAGGCCGTGCAGAAACAGCACCTGTGGTCTGGTGGGGCAAAACGTAGCTGCCCCCGCGCCGGGGGGGGG
>JAJAYX010000482.1 GCA_026785985.1 Rudanella sp.
CGAACACGGTTTTAGAGATCGACAACCAGTATTTGGGGTATAAAATCACCTACACCCTGAGTCAGTTTCGATACGACGGAGCGTCCGTTTCCTACGCCGGGTATGCCGGGTTTTTGCCTTATTTCACCACCGACAGCCTGCTCAATGCCCGGTGGGTAGTTAACCGCCGGAATGCGTATTGGTATGCCGACACGCACTTTTTCAAGGCACTAAAAGACCACACTACAGCCACACAACACTACGAAGCGTATTCCGACAAACCGGGACAAGACCCATCAAAACGGTCTCAGTACTTCCATCAGGATCAGGTCAAAAAATTAGTTGTCAACAACCTGGATAGCCTAACAAGCACCGAGAAACCGAATGCTGTTTACCGGCTTCGCGTGCCGACCCGCCTGGAAATTCACCACCGCAACCTCGACGGCGAATCGTCGCTGTATAAAGACAAACCCGTGGAGGTATCCTGGATTGAGACCAACGGGCGACCCATCCGGTTTAACAACGAGGGGATTGTGCTGAACCCGCAGGATTGCGTTTTTTCGGGGTATTTGGTGAACCGGCGGGTGGCCAATATGCTGCCCCTCGACTATCGGGCCGACCAGCCGTTTCGTCCCCTCGAAAAAGCGAACCGATCAGCGCGAAACAACTGGATGGAAACCCCTTTTTTCACGACCGACCGGCCTTATTATTTCCGGCAGGACATAGTCCGGCTCAGTGGGTTGATGCACTACGACAACCCCGAACGGGCCGACTCGCTCAGTTCGGTGGTGCAGGTTGAGTTGGTACACCCGACGACAAAAAAAATACTGGTTCGGCAGCGGGTAGCCATCCTCGACGGGCGTTTTGAAACCCAGCTTGCCCTTCCCGATTCGGGCCAGACACCAACGCATTACCTGTTGCGGGTTTATACCAACTGGATGCGGAATTTCGGGGATAGCTGCTATGCCTATCGGTGGTTGCCCATTATGTTGCCCAATCAGCTTCTGGAAACCACCGCGTCTGCCGACTCCTCGTTTGCGGGCCACCTCGACCTGACCCAAACCGATTCGGTGCTGATTGTCAGGCCAACAACCGCGTTTATGGATCGTTTCGAGTGGGCTTCGCTGGTGATGGCCGATGCCGCTTTTGAACCCAACACTACCCCATTGTCGGGCTTTTTCCCGGCCATCAAACCCCTCGAACCTACCCAAAAACCCCCGTTTGCCATTGACCGGGGCATCATGGTGAGCGGTCGGCTGACGAAACCACGCCTGAAAGAAAGCGGCTTCGTTACGCTGCTATCGCCAACCCAGCAACTGACGTTTTTTGCGGACGTGAGCAAGCAGGGCGTTTTCCGGTTTAGCGATTTGCCGCTGGAAGATCGTCAGACGGTGCTGTTGAAATTTGCCGATGCCAAAGGCAACACTATCTCCCATGCCGACGTAACACTGGATTCTCTTGACAGCCCCGGCTGGATACCCACTCTCCCCAAACCACTCAGAGCCAGCCAACTACGCACCGATACAACAACAACCAACTGGGCGCGGGACGGTATTTTGATCAACGAAGTGACTGTGAAAGCACCAAAACCGCCCCGGCCTCCCGCCAGTATCTATGGAGCGGCCGACTACACCGTGCAGGGCAAAGATTTATACGATAAAGCCGTGGGAACTAACTTTCTGGTGGCCTTGCAGGGAAGGGTGCCGGGCATCAACATTGTGGAGTTCCCCGACGAAAATGGATTTTCTAAACTCGTGATCACCATGCGGGGGGGCAGCACCGTGGGCGGTTTCCAGAAAGGAACCCTGCCACAGCCATTGGTTTTGGTAGACGGGATTCCCTTTGACAACATCAATCAGCTACAGAACCTGCCAGCCAGCCAGGTGGAGCGGGTGGAGGTGGTTAACCGGGCCGTAAATCTGTTGGGACTACGGGGTTATGCAGGCGTTATTTCGGTGATCACCAAACACGCATCCGGCCTTGCTCCCACGGCCACACCCGACCCCGATTTCATCCGAAAAACGATCAGCGGCATCGAGTCTGCGGCTACGCCACGCCCGCTGGAACCCATTCATTTCTGGCTCCCGTCTGTCGGCGAGGAGGAAGTACGGATACCCATGCCCAAATCGACTGGCACCTACAAACTAATTCTCGAAGGGCTAACCAAATCCGGCGAAGTGGTTCGGCTAAGCGAGGTGGTCAAGCGGTGAACAGGAATCTGATCATTTAACCATTCAGTTAATATAATCTGTACCCTTCGCCTGCATTTCCCGAATGAATTTTAAGCCGTTTTCGGCAATATGCCAGGGTTCGTTGTATTCGCGCCATACATTGATGGAGTTGGCAAAGTCGATGTCGTTGCGGGTGAAGGCTTCAATGGTCATCCAGCCCCGGTAGTCCACTTCGGCCAGTGTTTTGAAGGTGTCGTCCCACGGGATATGGCCACTGCCGGGGGTGCCCCGGTCGTTTTCGCTGATGTGAACGTGGGCCAGCATCGGGGCAATGGTGCGGATGGCCTCCGGGAAGCGTTTTTCTTCCATGTTGGCGTGGTGCGTGTCGAACATGGCGCGCACGTTGGGGTGGTTTGTCCGGCGCACGAGGTCGGACAGTTGGGCCATTGTGTTGCACAAATAACACTCGAAACGGTTCAGGGCTTCGGGAGTCAGAATGATGTTGGCCTGTTGGGCATAGTCGCCGACGGCATGGAGGACTTCGGCACTGTGGGCATATTCGTCGGGTTGGGGTTCGCGACGGCTGAAGGTGGCAAACGCCGAGTGGAACGGCCCGCAAATGACGGTGGCTCCCATTGCCTGAGCGCGGTCAACCACGCCTTTCAGGTGGTCAACCGCGCGTTGGCGCACCAGCCCCGACTCACTCGCCGGGTTCTCATCGGGGCCAACCACCGTAACGCAGGTGCGCCCCAATTCTAACTGACTCAGGTGATCGCCAAAGGTTTTATAAACCGAAACATCCTGATTATCAATAAAACACTCGATGCCATCGTAGCCAATCTGTTTCAGACGCTCTACCATCGGGTTCATTTTTTCGGAGATGGCGGCCGTCCAAACTAAGAGGTTAAAGCCAATAGGGGAACGGTATTGGGAGTTAATCATTTTTCCATTGGGTGCTCGTTGAGCAACTGAGTAGGGGTATAAAAATCCTTTTTAGCAACGGTGGCAGCCCGCACTTTTTTTACCTGAGCGGGCGTAATGGGCGTGGCCTGATTGCCAAACGAGTTACGAACATACGTCAGTACGGCGGCAATTTCATCGTCTTTAAGCAAGCCGCCAAACGGGGTCATCGGCACCTGTCCGGGGTAGGTTTTCCCGTCCACATCCATTGGCCCCATCAGTCCTTTCAGGGCTATTTTTATGAGCCGGTCTTCGTTGCCCGATACCCATTTGGTACCGGTCAGCGGGGGAAATTGAGAAGCCGACAGCCCGCGCCCGTCGGGTTGGTGGCATGTAGCGCAGTAGCCTTCTTTGGCATAAATTTCTTTGCCCCGATTAAACAGGGCCAGCTCCTCCCCTTTCAGTTTCGATTTCACCACCTCGTCTTTCACCTTGTTCACACCCTTGCCGTTGAGGTGAGCCACTGCCGCTTCGTGGGCGTGAATCATCCACTCGTCCATCGGTTTTTTGGCGGCTTCGGCCAGAATAGGCAGGCCTTTTTCCTTGCCAATCCACGAAGCCGCCACAAGGGCATCCAATCGAACCCGGCTGTTCTCATCGCGGGCAGCCTGCATCAGCAAATCAGCTTGATTAGGACCGGACTGGCGACCCAGTTGATGGCCCGTATAACGCACCACCTGAACCGCAGCAGCACGGGCGTGGTAATCGGGCGATTCCAGCACCCGCTTCAACAGGTTTTGATCGACTTTATTCATACCCCAGCTCACCCACAAGCCTTCGAGCAGGTGGTGTTCGTAGCGTGGATCGTTTTTGTCGAGACCTGCTATCCAGGTAGTTAGCTTCGGCAGTACTTCGTTTACGTTGCGGCCCCGGAGTTCGCGCCGGGTTCGGTAACGACTGCGGTATTCGGGTAATTTGAGGTTATCCAACAACGTTTCGATGCTGGCTCCGTCGATTTTGGCCGGGGTCACTAATGGC
>JAJAYX010000483.1 GCA_026785985.1 Rudanella sp.
GGCATAGCCCGTCACGCCCGCGTTTTTGAGCGTTTCATGGAAGGCCGAAATTTGTTCTGCGGTGCTGTTGAGCGGCAAATGGAAATCCTTGATACACAGGTAATGTACATCCACTTTTTTCATCATCTCCAGAGCCTGATTCAGCTTGAAATTGACGAACGTGTACCCAGCCATCCCCAGCTTAAATAAATCGTCGGCCGCCGGGCGACCTGTTATGCTGTTTGCTTGGGGGGCTGCCGTCAGGGCAACAGATGAAGCAATAGTGGCAATGGCTACAGAGCCACCTGCTTTTTTTAGGAATAATCGTCGGGTTGTCATATAGCGATAGAGCGAAAGGGAGGGCTGGTGGCCCATTGAAAGAGTGTGTAACATAAGATTTCTACTTTCGCTCTCCGAGCTCTTTCACTTTGTAAAATGCTCATTCAAATACTTCGTCAGATAGGGAAAGGCAAATAGCTTTTCCAAAAAAGCCGGGTCGGGGGTTTTGGCGTAATACTGATCAACCACATCCTGAATCGTCACGCCGTACGGAGCCGACTCCACCCGCTCGATGGCATCGCCGGGGCTGACGTGGCCCGCTTCCACCACCCGAAAATAGATCCCATGCCGCCGTGCCTCCTGAAACTGCCTGATCATGGTGGGATCGTTGAAACGCACGTTGAGGTTGTTGCACGGAAAGCGCGGTTGAACCACCATCAGCACCGCCGTTCCCATGCGGAATGTATCGCCGAGTCCGGCAAGGCTGTCGGGCAGGCCCTCAATGGTAAGGTTTTCGCCGAAGTTGCCGGGTTCGAGGGTTTTTCCGGCTTCCTGCCAGAATGTATAAAACGAGCTATCATAGCTGTAAACGGCTTTGTTGGGGCCGCCATGAACGCGCTTGTTGGCCTGTTCGTCGCCCTCAATCGAGGTGCGGGCAATGGCCACGGGGCCGGGCGTGGGGTGTTTGGCAATGGCCGTGCAGACGGTGCGGCCCAGCCATTCGTACTCTTTCGGAAGGCCAACGTTAACGTGTAGGATGTGCATGGCAAGTAGCTACTGTTGTCGGGTATCGATCACGTTTAGAATGTAAACCTCGTCTCTACCATCAATCACAGTGTAGTATAGTTTATGATACGGCTTTACGTACAGTTCGCGAAGTGCATTTAGTTTCTCGTTTTCCTTACCGGAAAATGGAAATAGGGCTAATTGCTCACTGGACTCCACCAGTTGATCGGTAAACTTCCCGGCTACTTCAAACGACCAATTATCATACAGGTAATTAATGATCTGATTAATTTGTTGTTGTGCTTTTTCCGACCAGATTACCGTGTGAGCCATTGTTGCATTTTTTGTTGTAACTCACTTGTTGTAATGCCTTTGTAATTAGCCCGTTGCGCTTCTGCTAGGTCATTGCGGAGTTCATTGAGCATCTCCGGTGTGGTAGTTATAGAATTATCTTCGCTGTATTGAATGCTTACATACTCGTAAACATGTAGAGTTTGCTCATCCGTTAGAGCTTCGATTCGCTCGTGCAGGGCCGTTTTTAGTTCTCGCGCTGACATAATCGTGTTTGTTTGCCTGACCAAATATAGCGTTTTTCCGAGATAGATGAAACCATTGAATAGGCCATAATTTTGTGATTAAGGTGACTTTGCAGATCTGCGTGTGTAGTAAAGGTGTAGACCATTCAATAAATCGTTTCAAGTCGCCAACGTGGGTAGTGCTGCGGTGAAATACCGTGTCATCGGCCTGCGCGATTGGGCCAATAGCAATGCTTTTAGCGTACCTTCTTACCAGCACACCGGCACGAGTTTCAAGATCGAAGCCCGCACGGCCAACGGAGCCTGCGCCAGCGCGGAATTGATTGTAAATGCCACTGGACCGGAGCCAGAGCCTCTGGAATACCGTGTGCCAGGTTTGGCGGACTGGCAGCTCTCTAACCGATTCTTTGTACCGGATTATCAGCGACGAGGAACGGATTTTACAGTCTATATTCAATAGGGAAGCATAAGTGATGTTACGGGTCAGGTTGTGTTGGAGCGGCAGGTGACCGTGCAGACGGAAGGTCGAACTGTGACGGTCGATCTGCGTGGTTCGGCAGGTGTGTATGTAATGCGAGCCATCGACAGTCGCTGTGTATACTGTTTTTTTTACAGCCAGGTAAAGTAATTATAAAATACTTACTATTAGCTAGTTATAAAAATGAAATATTTATTATAACCATGTGGTGATAATAATTAATATTCATTATGAACCACTTTGGTTGCTATAAAAACCCATCAGTAATTATAATCTATAGGTCCGGTAGATAGCAATACATGATTTTTTTTGATGTTTGGTAAATATAAACATCTATTAATATGATTTCTCGTAGAGAATCATTACACTTGTAAAAATTTAACTATGAACAAGTGTTAGATGAACTATGAACCTAAAATTTACCTCAACATTATGGGTGCTTTTGGTTGTTTGGCTTGAGGCACTAACACAACTTGCCATCGGTCAAACGGTTCCTGCGCAAACAACGCTGATGCCTTCACCAAGACAATCGTTCATGCCCACTCCCCAATCGAAACGGGGATACTGGAACGTTGATGTAGTTGGCGATTTCACCCTGCCCAAAAACAAATCCATCACGTTTAGTGGGGCAGGCCGCAATTTACACGTGAAGCAGGACTGGCAAAAACTTTTTCGGCGGGGTTTTTCCTCTATCGAACGTTCACGCATGACCGTCGATGAGATCGGTTTCAATACGAAAGCCCGGATAGGAAAAACGACTAAATCGAATAAAGCCAGTTCGTGGCAGAGTCGTTTGCTACCCGAACAACGGGCACTGATTCTGTATCAGAACTATTTTACGGAACCGCCGTTCAGCCTTGGGTGGGCCAGGAACAGCGAGTTGGCCCGGAGCACCTACTTCCAGCAGCCAGCAGGGTCTGCGCGTCCGTACCAAAGTATAGGCAGGGCCATGAGCGAATTATCGGGGGGATGCGTGGGTTTTAACGACTGCCCATCCACGGGGCAGGCCAATACGTTCGGCAAGATCTACTTCGATATTGAGAACGAAGGAACCCGCGCGGAAAATGAGCAGGAACACGCTAATCTCTACGTCTATAAGATGTGGGCACTGCGTAAGGTATTGAGTCCGTATACTGAAATAGGCGGTATTGGCCCTGTTCCTCATAATAGTTATGGCTATTCCCGTTCGTCGGATTATAGTAACCCTGCACCCGATTGGCTGTGGACTATGCCGGCCCGACAAATTGATGCCACCAATACGAGAGGACGGGGTATGCCGGATGATATCGTGGGTAAATCGTTTGGCGGACTAGCCGATTTTCAGATGCCCGGAACCTATTTTCTGTCGTCGGACTTTGATTATGCTGCTTCCCACAATGGCGACGAAGACCGCCACTGGCTGGCTAGTTTGCTGGGCGAACAGGAGGTAAACATGAAACTGTCGTCTAAAAAACGGGTGGCCTGGCAGTGGCTTTTCAATACGCAAAGCACGACGCCCGGTGAGGCCGAACGAGCTGAACTTCCTGCCCCGCCCGCTGTTGCCGAAGGAATAGGTATTTTCTACTGGTTTACGGGGGCGCATGGGACTGTTTTCTGGGACGACTGGGGCGATTTAACTCCCGACGCACCCGTTGTGCCAGGCCGGGAAAATCTGGATAACAACCGTAATTATGCCTGTTATGAGCACTATATTCATGGTCTATGGCGGCTCTTTAAACATCATGGCGATATGTTTAATGGGCAGGAAAAATACATCAATGAACAAACGGAGTGTTCCTATGATAATGGTAAAACCTGGTATCGACTAAATGCCAATGCACTGAAACGGAGCGGTTTCCAGTTTGCAAGAATTATTGTGAATGGCGATGATATTCTGATTGCCGCCACCAAGGCTTATGCCTCGCCCAATGAGCAGTCTCAATTAATGGTTCGGTATGTGCAGGGGAATTACCGGTTTTATACGACCATAAACCTGAAAGGAGACGAAATTTTCCTGGGAAGAGCCAAAATGCCTACAGGTAACTGCATACCAGCCCCTTCCTACACCACCATTGGTTCTGTTGACAGTGCTCCGTTCGTGGCTACCGTGAGTAGCTACAATTGCGCGAGTGGGAGTATCACGTTTAGTGTGGAGGGGGAGACGACTAGTACTGTTGAATTTCTGGCCACTGGGATCACCGGCTGGACAGCGAACAGGTCACACACTATTGA
>JAJAYX010000484.1 GCA_026785985.1 Rudanella sp.
GTGCCGTCGGCAAAGTTCTGGAACGTACCCTGTTGGAGCGTCCAGGTGAAGACCGAACAGAACGCGCCCGGCGTGTTGGTGGTCAGCAGGTTTTTTGTCTCGATCCGCCGACCATTCGCTTCGACAAACGTCGGCACGTTGGACGTGATAAACTGAGCCGCATCCACCACGCCGGTCGCGTTTTTGAGGGCGTTGAGTTGCTGTTGTTGCTCTTGGTCGGTGGCGGCATCCCATTTGGCAAAACCGACCACGCTGTACGGCTGCGAGCGGTAGTTGCGAACGAGCCGATAGACTGAATCCGCGTTTTGGTGGAACGTATCGTAACTCAGCTCGAACCGGATGTAGCTGATGGCGGTGTAGGCCACAAACAGCCCGATAGTCAGGCTCAGCAGATTCAGGATCGTAAATGAACGGTTTCGCGTGTAGCCCCGCCACGCCAGTTTCAGATTGTGTTTCATGGTTATCGAGGATTTATTCGGAACGCAATGATTTCACCGGGTTCATCAGCGCGGCTTTCACGCTCTGGACACTCACCGTCAGCAGGGCGATTCCCACCATCAATATGCCCAAAACTGTGAAAATCAACCACGGCATCTCGTTGAGTGGGGGAAGTAAACCCACTGAGTTGAAGGCTCGGTAGGTAAGTAGCTCTTTGCCCAGGCTACTCATGCCGGTTACGGCAAACGTCTGGTCAAGTTGAATTTTCTGACCGTCCCGGTTTCCGTCGATCTGAATCAAGAGTGTTTTCTCGTCATCGGAAATTCGTGTTCTTAACTTTGCAAGGGCCGATTGTTGGGCGAACCCGCCCATGCTGATACTGAATAGCAGGATAATTAACAGGAGTTTCATGATTGATCGTGTTTACTAATTTATTCGGAACGTAACGACTTCACGGGGTTCATCAGGGCCGCTTTGATAGTCTGGAAACTGACCGATGCCAGCGCGATCACGATGGCCGATAAACCAACACCTACGAATACCCACGGGCTGATGGCGATGCGCAACGCGTAGTTATTCAGCCACGTCTGCATCCCGTACCAGGCCAGGGGTACGGCAATACACAGGGCGATCAGGACTAATTTGACGAACTCGCGGGACAGCAATAGCACGACGCCGGGAATGCTGGCTCCCAGCACCTTACGAACACCGATCTCTTTGGTGCGCTGCTCGATCATCAGCAGGGCAATGGCGAATAGGCCGATGCACGACAGCAGGATGGCAATGCCCGACGCAAGGCTGAAAATCTGGAAAAGCTGCTCCTCGTTTTGATACCAGGCATCAATGTTTTCGTCCAGAAACGAACCCATAAACTCCGACTGAGGAGCTATCTCTTTCCATACTTTTTCCAGCTTGTTCATCGATCCCGCCAGACTCTGGGGCGACTTCCGAATGAAGATGTAGTTGATGGCTTCGGTGTTGGAGATGTGCATGGTGATTGGCTTAGATTCGTCAGCGACCGAATACAATTGAAAATCGGGGACCACGCCAATAATCTGGGACTTGGTGCCGGTGGTATCGTCATCATCGCCGAGTAAACTGCCCACCGGGTTCCGTTCGCCGATCATTTTGGCCATACTCTGCGTGATAATTACTCGGTTAACCGAGTCACCTGAGTAGCCCCGGTTAAAGTCACGTCCGGCTATGGGCTTGATGTTGAGCGTTTTGAGATATTCGTAATCAACCAAAAGCACGTCGGTCGAAATAGCCTGGCCTTTGTAGGTGAACCCGGTAACCGTCCGTGAACTGACCCGGTCTTTTCCCTTACCCAGATTGACGCCCGTTCCCGTTATGGCCAGTACCGACGGATCACCGGCTAATTTGTTGCGCAGCCGTTGCAGCACCTGCCGCCCATTCACCTGATTGCCAACCGGAATGCTGATCACCTGCTCTTTGTCGAAACCGACCGGGCTTTGGCGCAGATGACCCACTTGCTGGAAGGCAATAATGGTGCAGCAGGCCAGCAGACACGACAGCGCGAATTGGGTAACGATGAGTGAGTTGCGCAGGACGCCGGGCCGCTTCGTTGTGACTTTTCCCTTCATCACCTCCACCGGATTGAACTTCGCCATCTGCCAGGCGGGATACCCCCCGGCTATCAGCGTAACCAGCGCAAATACGGCCCCGATCAGGATCACAAAACCCGGCTGAAGCGCGTAGATCAGGCTGAGTTTGGCCACGAACGCGGCATTGAACACGGGTAAAAGCAGGTAAGCCAAGACCGACCCGATCAGAAAACCCGCGCCACAAATCAGCGCCGACTCGCTCCAGATCTGAACGAATAGCCCGCCTTTAAGTGCCCCCAGCACTTTGCGAACGCCTACCTCCCTCGCCCGCTTGAACGACCGGGCAATGCTCAGGTTGATGAAGTTGATGCAGGCAATGAGCAGGATGAAAAAAGCCATGCCCAACAGCACGTAAATGGCCGCAATGGGTGTGCCTTTGTTATCGGATATTTCCCGGTTGAAATGCACGTCTGAGAGCTTCTGTAGGCGCACGGCGAACACATCTCCGGCCTGGTCGGGGGTTGCCTTTTTCCGGTTGAGTTCCTCGATTGTCTTCGGAAAGTACTTTTGGGCAAACGGCTTCAACCGGCCCTCAAACGTAGCCTGATCGACCTGGGGCGGTAATTTCACATACACGGCGTGTGAGTAATCGTCCCACTTGTCTTTACTATTCTGGTAGTTCGGCGCGTTTTCAATGCGAACTAAAGCATCGTATCGGATTGACGAATTGTCGGGCGCGTCGCCTACAAGGCCAGATACGATATAATCCTTCTGATTACCGTCGTTGCCAATTCGCAGGCGTTTTCCCACCGGGTTGGCCGTTCCGAACACGTCGCGTGCCATGTTTTCGCTGATAACCACGCTGCTCAATTCGCGCAGGGCTATCTCCCGATTTCCGCTCCGCAGCGGAAACGAAAACACCGTCAGAAAATCGGCGTCGGTGAAGTTGATTAGCTTGTCATAGTATTTTCCATTGACTTCCACCAGACTTTTTCGGCCGACCAGAACGCGGGTGGCGGCTTCCAGTTCAGGATAATCGGCTTTGAGGGCGGGGGTTAACGGCAGCGGCATCGACCCGTTTTTAGTCGGCTTATCCGGGTCGTTCGCGAAGAGATACGTCTGGAAAATACGATCACCGTCCTGGTGAAACGAATCGTACGTCAAGTGTAAATAAGACGTCAGGAACAGGAAGACGCAGATGCAGAAGGCTGTTGCCAGACCCACCACATTGATAGCCGCGTAACCTCTGTTTCGCCAAAGGGTGCGAAGCGCGATTTTGAAATAGTTTCTGAACATAGTCGTGTAGGTTTATTCGCTTCGTAATGACTTTACCGGGTTCATCAGGGCGGCTTTGATGCTCTGGAAACTCACCGTCAGCAGGGCAATCCCCACTGCCAGCAGGCCCGCCAGGGCGAACACCCACCACTCGATGGTGATCTTGTAGGCGAAATCCTGCAACCAGCGATGCATGGTGTACCACGCAATCGGCGACGCGATAACAATGGCGATCAGCACGAGTTTCAAAAAGTCTTTGGAGAGCAGGGCCACGATGCTACCCACGCTGGCACCCAGCACTTTACGAACGCCAATCTCTTTTGTCCGCTGTTGTGCCGTGAACGTGGCCAGA
>JAJAYX010000485.1 GCA_026785985.1 Rudanella sp.
CGAAAGACCCGCGTCTTTTCCGGTCGCCACGTAAATCACTTTCCCCGCAGCGCAACGGCCAGGCCCTCACCGATTACAACATCTACGAAAAACTCCACGTTGATAACAAGGTCGAAGCGTTGAACAAGTTTTTCGGAAAGTATTAACACTAAAAAGGCCGAAAGCATCTTGCTTTCGGCCTTTTTGAAAACGGGTAATTTATCGCTGTGCGGTTGCCCGGTTACATTTCTCGCCAATGATTTTGTAGGACTGAACGTAGCCTAACTCACCGGCCCGGCTGAGGTCAACACAACCCGCCTGCTCATCGCCCGTATCGTAGCGGACAATTCCCCGCAGATAGTAAGCTTCGGCATGGCGTGGGTTAAGTTTAACCGCACTGTTACAGTCGATAAGGGCGCCTTTCTGATCGCCCAGTGAAGAACGGATAATGCTCCGGACAAAATACGATTCTGAACTGGTGGGGCTTAGTTCGATGGCCCGGTTCAGGTCGGCCAAAGCGGCTTTGCTTTCACCTGATGCATTTTTGAGCAATCCACGCAGCAGGAACGCATCGGAACGGTCGTCGGCTAATTCACTGATTCTATACCGCTCCTGAAGCACCGTACTAAGCAATGGTAACAGGTTTTGGGTGATAAAATCGCTGTAATAAGCCTTTGTTTGCAGGGTATTATTCCCCATTTCAATGGAGCGGTCAATATCCTGAATGGCCTGTTTCTGACTTCCAGTGCGGCTTTTGCAATAACCCCGGCTAAAATGTGCCTTAAAGTGAGCGGGGTCAATCTGAAGCGTTTTGTCGAAGTCGATGATGGCCCCGGCGAAGTCGGCCATACGGGTTTTCACCAACCCCCGTTTGTAGAATAAATCAGCGTCGTTCGGGCTGATCTCAATGGATCTTCCAAAATCAGCCAGCGCACCCTTGGGGTCGTCGAGCCGGAATCGGGCATAGCCCCGACCAACTAATGCCTGCGATTTGTTGGGGGCCTTTTCAAGGGCCGTACTAAAGTCGGCCAGAGCACCTTTGAAATCGTTCATCTGGTTTTTGCAGTTACCCCGTGCTGTCAGAATGTTAACGTCGCTGGGGGCTAAACCAGCCGCTTTATTGAAGTCGGCCAGGGCTGTGGCTAAATAGTTGACCTGGGCACGGCTCAAGCCACGGTGGTAATACAGGAGTGCGTCGTTCGGATTGAGTTCGATGGCCCGGTTAAAGTCCTGCACAGCTCCCCGGAAATCATCAATTTTTGTGCGGTTAATTCCCCGATACAGAAATGCATTAGCATCCTGCGGGTTCAGTTCAATGGCTTGGTCGAGGTCCAGAATTGCGCCCTGAATGTCGTTCAGGCTAATTTTGGCTAAAGAGCGGTTGTAGTAACTCGGAGCATTTTCCGGGTTCAGGATAATGGCGGTCGTGAACGCTTGTAGTGCGCCCGTGTAATCTTTGGCGTTGCTTTTCTGAATACCCTCATTGAAATAATCGGCGGCCGTAGGATTACCCTGGCCAAACGTTACAGCAGGAAGTAGTAGTGCAGCCAGGACGCAACTACGGAGTAAGTGTTTATTCATATATTTGTAATGGGTTGACTTGGTTTGAGACTATTGCGGCAAAAATACGGGTATTGTATGGACGTGCAATTTTATTTTAGGTCATATATTGCCAAAAAGGGATGAAAAAACGGTTAATCTATAGAACCTCAGTATCAAGAAGTAAGTGTTTTTAATGCAATACTATGTCGATATAATTAATAGGATTTGTTGAAGATCAACAAAAAACAGACATAAGATCTATCATACATTTGGGACGCATATCTTATTCATAATTTTTCCAAAATAAGTCCATTAGTCTCGGTAAAAAGTATGGTTAAATTAATTAATTTTAGATATCTGTTTAATAAAGATAGCAATGACTCATTTCCTTCAATACAAACAGTAAAATACCAATCCAGCGACTCCCCGGCGACCTCTTCCGTAATTGTTCGATAATCAAAATAGGTATAACCCACTTGTGGCTTGCCAAAGCGTTCCCACATCAGCCGCATCACATCATCCAGTGACCGGGTTTGACCGCTTGTCTGCCTAATGTGCAAATCCAGAATCAGGGCAGCAATAGCCCCCTTATGGTAGACGGACACTTTGCGGTCGGGGACACCCTTGTCATAACCATCCAGCCATAAATCCCACGACGATTCCAGCAGTGACTGGAATGCCCGTCCGTTATTTTCAAAGTGCCGTTTGAGCGTTACGTGCAATTCTTTCAAATAAGCCGCTTCATTAAATACCTCCGACCGGCGCAGCATATGGTCTCCATAATAGGTAGTAACGCCTTCGGCCACAAAGCAAGTCTGGAAATAGTTTTCGCGGGTGAAATCATACGGCATCAACTCCTGCGGCCTTATTCGGATAATGTTCCAGGCATGAAACAACTCATGCGAAGCAATGCCCAACAGGTCAACATACAAACCTTCGCCCTCGTCGGCGGGCCCCAACACCAGCACCGTGCTGTTGCGGTGTTCAACGCCATGGTAATGCGCAATGGGCAGCAAAATGGTCAGGAAATGATATTCGGTTTCGGGGAATTCGCCAAAAATGTCGATTTGGGCTTCCGAGAACCGCTGGAAATCGCGCACCACCCGCTCCTGGTCGAACGCCATGCGCCCGGCTATCCAAACCGAAAACTGTACGCCCCGCGCTTCGTATTGAATGCGATGCAAAGCGGGGGCAGCAATAAGCGGGTTGTCAACTAATTCATAAAAATTTCTTGCGGAGAGCGTTTGAGGGCCAGTTTTGGTTAGGCCACAGGCAATAGTCCAGTCTGCCGGAATAGCCAGTTCGAGGGTGCAGGGGTCGTTAATTCGTCCTTCGGCATAGAGACACAGGTTAACGGGGTTGACATACAGCATCGGGCTTACGTCGGTATCATCGCTGATATAGCTGCTACCCGCGTTAATAATGTTAGCGTAATAATTATACTGAGCTACAATCTCCGTTGCTCCCTGGGTCTGCACCAGCCAACGATCTTTGGTTATTTTGCGGAAGGGCAGGAGTTGCCCCGAAGCATCGGTAGCAACAAACCGCTGTATGTTTTTGGCGAAGTTCTGTAACTCATAGCGGCCCGGTCGCCAGGCGGGTAGCTGAAGCTCAGCGGTTTCGGCGGCAATATCGGTCAGCCGGGCTTCAACGGCGATGTAATGGGGGAGGAGCGGGTCGGCAGACAGGCGATAATGCATACGGCGAAACAGGGAGCTTTCCTTGAAATACCGGTTTAGGGATGGATTGGTTTCAAGGATTGGTTAGTTGGAATTAGTATTTGCAATTAGATGACCATTTGGCTATAAATCCAGTCTAAAGGCTTATCCAATTTACTTACCCATATGAATGTAGGAGTCCACGTAGGCCATGACAGTTGTGCTGCCCTTATTATTAATGGTCAAATTGTAGCTGATGTTCAGGAAGAGCGGTTTGTTCGGATTAAGCATTATTCGGAGCTGCCCTTTAAAGCAGTGGAACAGTGTCTGTTGCTGGGGGGGCTTACCATGGATGACATTGATGCTATCACAATTGCCAGTGAATTTAGCATACCCGACTTAAATTTCATGTTTGAGTTTCCGGAGGGTATGGAGCAAAAGAAGTCCGGAAAGCGGCATCTCCTGGAGTTTTTTCAGGGTAAGAAAGCCGGAGCGATCAAGGGCCTTCCGCTCTATGTAAAGCGGTTTAAGGTAAATCCGCGCACCAGGATAATTA